>CALFEW010000478.1 GCA_937958365.1 uncultured Chloroflexota bacterium
CTTCAAGCGTGGCGATTTGGATTTCAACAGCCGTCAATTCCTGCCGCTCTTTCCAGGTTAGCTTGCGCGGGCGGGTAGGCGGCGATTGGAGATTGGAGATTGAAGATGGGCGCTCCGCACTCCGCGTTCCGCGTTCATCGTTCATCGTTGCCCGTTCCTCACCCAACAGCCGCCGGTATGTCTCATAGGGCGTCGGGAAGCGCGTGCCCAAGACGCCATCCTCAAAACTGACCAGAAAGTCCACGTTGCGATCCAAAAAATAGCGGTCGTGGCTTACCACCACCAGACAACCCTGAAAATGGTCCAAAAATTGCTCCAACACCGCCAGCGTTTCAATATCCAGGTCGTTGGTCGGCTCATCCAGGAACAAGACGTTGGGCTGCTGCACCAGCATGTGCAGCAAATACAGCCGCCGCCGCTCGCCGCCGCTCAGGCTGCCGATGTACGTTTGCTGCTCGGCGCGGGTGAAGAGGAACCATTCCAGCATTTGCGCCGCGTCAATACGAAAACCCTCGGCATTTTTGATCAGCGGCGCGGCGTCGGCGATGTAGTCGAAGACGCGCTGGTCTTCGCGCAAACCGGCGCTCAACTGGTCGTAGTAGCCCAGTTCCACCGTCTCGCCCCAGTTGACAGCGCCGCTGTCCGGCGGCAGTTTGCCGGCCAGGATGTTCAGCAGGGTGCTTTTGCCCGCGCCATTTGGCCCCAGGATGCCCACGCGGTCGCCGGGGGCCAGTTCAAAATCCAGGTTCTCGAACAGGCTGAGATTGCCAAACGCTTTGCTGAGGCCGCGCGCCTCCAGGACGCGCCGGCCCAGGCGGCGGCTGGCCAGGGAGATGGCGATTTGCGCCTCGCGCCGGTCGTGGCGCAGCACTTGCATCTCTTCGACGCGCTGTTTGCGCGCTTTTTGTTTGGTGCTGCGGGCCGCCGGGCTGCGGCTGAGCCATTCCAGTTCGCGGCGCAGCAGCGCCTGCCGCTTTTTTTCGCTGGCGGCGAGCTGGTCGTGGCGGGCGGTGGAGAGTTCCAGGTAACGGCCGTAATTCCCCGCATAGCTCAGCAACTGCCGCCGATCCAAATCTACGATGCGGTTGACCACCCGGTCCAAAAAATAGCGGTCGTGGGTCACCATCAGCAGCGCGCCGGGGCGGCTTTTCAGGAATTCTTCCAGCCAGGCGATGGCCTCGGCGTCTATGTGGTTGGTCGGTTCGTCCAGAATGAGCAGGTCGGCCGGGGCGATGAGGGCGTGGGCCAGGGCGACGCGCTTGTGCTGCCCGCCGCTCAATGCGCCGATTTTCTCGTCGAACTGGGTAATGCCCAGTTTGGTGAGGACAGTTTTGGCTTCGGCTTCGGCCGCCCACCCGTTGCTGTGGTCCATAACGGCCGTTGCCTCCGCAAACGCCGCCTGCAAACCAGCGTCGGTCGGGTTCTTTTGCAGTCGTTCACCGGCCGCCTCATAATCACGCAATACACGCATCAGCGGCGCGTCACTGTGGAAAATGGTCTCCAGCACCGTCAGATCAGGGTTCAGGTCCGGGTCTTGCGGCAAAAACTGAATCCGCACGTGGCCCCAAATGGTAATCTGCCCGGCGTCCACGCCTTCGACGCCGGCGATCAGGCGCAGCAGCGTCGTTTTGCCGCTGCCGTTGGGGCCAATCAGGCCAATCCGGTCGCCATCGTTGATGAGTAAACTGACATTTTCCAGCAAGACCCGCTCGCTGTACTGCTTACCGACGTTTTCCAGGGTGACAAAATTCATGAGCCAATTATCTCCAGACTGCCCAACTCTTCAAGGGGCGGGTTGGATGGAGATTGGCGATTTGTCCAATCTCCAATATCTCATCTCCATTACCTGGAAGCCTGTGATTCACGGCCGTTCTGCGCTAAACTAACGGCCGTCAATATCATTCATATCGCACATAAAGGAACCATTCATGAAACGTCTTGCCCTTATCCTCCTGCTAAGCCTTGCCGGCTTTAGCCTGTTATTTGCCCTTTCCGTTCCCGCGTTACCGGCCGTAGACGAGGCCGCGCTGCCCACCGATTGGGTGGTGGTGCGCGCCTATTTCAGCGACCGGCAAATGGTCAACGACCTGGCCGCCTGGCGCGAACCGTGGGAAGTCAACAACGACAAAGGTTACGTGGTCGTCGAGGTCAGTCCGGCCGACTATGAACGGCTGCAACAGATGGGTTTCCGGCTAGAAATTGACGAGAGCCTGACCAAGTTATACTTCGGCGAACGGCAAGCCTTCCCCAATCAGATCAGTGGTATTCCCGGTTACGCCTGCTACCGCACCGTGGAGGAAACGTTTACCACCGCCACCGACATTGTGGCGGCTTATCCCACCCTGGCGACGTGGAACGACGTTGGCAACTCCTGGCAAAAATCGGTCGGCCTGGGCGGTTATGACATGATGGTGCTGAAGCTGACCAATTCGGCCATCCCCGGCCCCAAGCCCAAATTGTTTGTGATGGGGGCCATCCACGCCCGCGAATACGCCACGGCCGAACTGGTGACGCGCTTTGGCGAATATCTGGTGGAAAACTATGGCTCCGACGCCGACGCCACCTGGCTGCTGGATTACCACGAAGTCCACCTGATGTTGCAATCGAACCCTGACGGCCGTAAACAAGCCGAAACAGGCGCAAGCTGGCGCAAAAACACCAACCAGAACTACTGCGGCGTCACCTCCACCTCACGCGGCGCCGACCTGAACCGCAATTTCTCCTTCCAGTGGGGCTGCTGCGGCGGCTCCAGCGCTTCCCAATGCTCAGACACCTATCGCGGTCCGTCAGGAGCTTCGGAGCCGGAAGTGCAGGCAGTGCAAAACTATGTGCGCGCCGAATTCCCCGACCAGCGCGGCCCGGCCCTGACCGACCCCGCGCCGGTAGACGCGACCGGTGTTTTCCTGGATATTCACAGCTACAGCCAACTCGTCATTTGGCCCTGGGGCTTCACCAGCACCGTTCCGCCCAACGGCACAGCGCTGCAAACGTTGGGGCGTAAATTTGCCTATTACAACGGCTATGAGCCAGGCCAATCCATTACCCTGTATGTCACCGACGGTACAACCGACGACTTTACCTATGGCGACCTGGGGATAGCATCTTACACCTTTGAATTGGGTACCTCCTTTTTCCAGGATTGCGGCACGTTCGAGAATACCATCTACCCCGACAATCTGGAGGCGTTGGTGTACGCGGCCAAAGTGGCGCGCACGCCTTACATGACGCCCGCCGGGCCAGACGCGCTGAATCTGACGCTGAGCAACTACGCGCCCGCGCCAGGGCAGACGATCACGGTAACGGCCGTTCTCAACGACACCCGCTTCAACAACCAGACCGGCACGGAACCTTCGCAGGCCATCAACGCCGGGCAGGTGTTTGTGGACACGCCGCCCTGGGAAGCGGGCGCAGCGCCCATCGCCATGACGGCCGTAGACGGCAACTTCAACCAGACCATCGAAAACGCCCGCGGCGTGATAGATACCACCGGGCTGAGCAACGGCCGTCACATCCTCTACATGCGCGGCAAAGACGCAGCCAACAACTGGGGCGCTGTCAGCGCCGAGTTCTTCTACGTGATTGATCCGGCCGTCGCCCCGCTCATTGGCGGGCAGGTGCGGGCCGCCGATACCGGCCTGCCGCTGGCCGCCACCATCACCACCGACCAATCCTTCCAGGCCAGCACCGACGCCAACGGCATCTATGCCATGCAGGTGATCAGCGGCACATACACCCTGACAGCCACGCCCACCGACCCGAACTATGCCCCGGCAACGGCCGTTGTCAACGCCAACGATTACCAAACCGTGCAGCAAAACTTCCTGCTGGCTCCCTACGTCACCCTCTTTGAAGACGACGTAGAAGGCGGCAATATCGGCTGGACGGCGCAAACGCCCTGGGTGATCACCACCGAATCCAGCCACAGCCCCACCCATAGTTGGACGGAAAGCACTGGCGGCGACTACGGCAACAATCGCAACGTCTCCCTCACCTCGCCCACCTTCGACCTGAGCGGCTACCAGAGCATTCTGCTGAACTACTGGCAAATCTGCGACACCGAAGCCACCTACGACTTCTGCATCGTCGAAGTTTCCGCCAACAATGGGTCAACCTGGCAAGAAGTAACCCGCTTCGACGGATCGCATACCGCCTGGGAAGAAATCAACCTGCCTTTGCCCATGCTCGACGACCAGGCTGCGGCCAAAATCCGCTTCCGCTTCACCTCCGACGTGTCGCTGGTGGAAGATGGCTGGCACGTGGATGACATTCAGGTGATTGGCAGCAGCACCGTCATGCCAGACTTTTATGGCGTCAGCCTCTCGCCGGACACGGCCCAGAACGCCGCGCCCGGCGCAACCGTCACGTACACAGTTCAGATCACCAACACCGGCAACGTCAGCGATACGTTTAACCTGACGGCCGTCGGCCAGACCTGGATCACGACCTGGAGCGCCAACGCCCTGACATTAGACGCCAATGCTTCCGACCTGTTCACCGTCACCGTCGCCATTCCGGTGACGGCAACCCACGGCCTGAGCGACACGGTAACGATTACGGCCGTTTCCGTCGGCGACCCCACCCGGCAAGATTCTGTGGACCTGACCACAACGGCCGTATTCTTTAACTACTTCAATTTCTTGCCCGCCATCCTGAAGCCGTAAGCGGCCCATCATAGCGGCTTAACTCTTAAAAGGTCCAGGCCATTGGCCTGGACCTTTTTTGTCTGCCGGGCATCTGGCAGGCGTCGTTTTGCCAGACGGCCGTTCAATCTGTAATATTATTCATCTCGATGTAAATATTTTTAATAACCTATGCAATATTTCTTACAAATATCTTGACAAATTACAAAGCCCAGATTATCATGCACGCAAATGAACCAATCACCACCTTCTGAAGCGCAATCGCTAAAACCATTTTTTATCCTTTGGAGCGGCCAGGCCGCTTCGCTTTTTGGCAGCCAATTGGTGCAGTTTGCCCTCATCTGGTGGCTCACCACCACCACCGGTTCGGCCACCACGCTGGCTCTCGCCTCCCTGATGGGCCTGCTGCCCCAGGTTGTTCTGGGGCCATTTGTCGGCGTGCTGGTAGACCGTTGGAATCGGCGCATGACCATGCTGCTCACCGATGGCCTGATAGCGCTGGCGACGTTGGTTTTGGCACTCATGTTTTGGGCAGGGGTCGTGCAGACCTGGCACGTATTCGCCATTTTGTTCATTCGCGCCCTGGGCGGCGCTTTCCACTGGCCGGCCATGCAGGCTTCCACTTCGTTGATGGTTCCCAAAGAATATCTCACCCGTGTGCAAGGCTTTAACCAGATGTTGCAAGGCGGGTTAAACATCGCCTCTGCCCCTTTGGGCGCGCTGTTGTTGGGCTTCTTCCCTTTACAGGGCATTTTGTTTATTGATCTGGTAACGGCCGTCATTGCCATAGGCGCGCTGCTCATCATCCACGTCCCCCAGCCAGAACGCGCCCCATCGTCCAGCGCCGCCACCTTCCTCAGCGAGTTTCGCGCCGATTTACGCGCCGGGCTGCAATACGTCTGGTCCTGGCCGGCCCTGCTGCTGCTCATGCTCATGGCCGTCATCATCAATCTGGTCATCAACCCCGCGTTTGCGCTGCTGCCCTTGCTCGTCACCGACCATTTTGGCGGCGAAGCGCTGCATTTGGGCGCAGTGGAAGCGATGTTCGGCTTTGGCATCTTGATTGGCGGGCTGCTGTTGGGCGTTTGGGGCGGTTTTCAGCGCCGCGTCCTCACCAGCCTGGTGGGCCTGATCGGCATGGGTATCGGCACATTGTTGATGGGTATGGCTCCGGCCAACATGATGTGGCTGGCGTTTGTGGCCGCCTTCATCATCGGCTCCACCAATTCCCTGGTAAACGGGCCGGTGCAGGCTGTTTTCCAGGCAACCATCGAACCGGAAATGCAGGGCCGCGTCTTTACGCTGCTGGGCAGCGCCGCCGGCGCCATGTCGCCCATCGGTCTGATTATCGCCGGGCCGGTGGCCGATTTGCTGGGCATCCGCTCCTGGTTTATCTTTGGCGGCAGCGTCACCCTGCTGATGGGCATCGCCGGTTTTTTCATGCCGGTGTTGCTGCACATCGAAGACGGCCGTTCCCCTCAGGAAGAAATCAAGTTAGAAACCGGCGATTACCCATCCCAACTCCCTAATCTTTAAACCCATGCCACCTACCGAAACTCCGCCCCTGGATGACGCCCTGGTCCAACGGGTACTCGCCCGGCTGGCGCTGCCCCGCACCGCGCCCACGGTTGACTTTTTGGAAGCGTTGATTACTGCCTATACGAAGGCAGTGCCCTGGGAGAGCGCCTTTCGCATTGCCAAACAGGCCAGATGTGGCGGCGACACGGCCGTTTGTCCCCGCTGGCCGGAGGAATTCTGGCAAGACAACCTGGAACAAGGCGGCGGCGGCACTTGCTTCGAGAGCAACTACGCCTTTTTCAGCCTGCTGCGGGTGCTGGGGTATGATGGCTACCTGACGATCAACAACATGGGCGAGACGGTGGGCTGCCACACGGCCGTTGTGGTGCAGTTGGAGGGGCTGAACTGGCTGGTGGACGCCGGATTTCCGCTGTATGCGCCGCTGCTGTTGGACCCGGACCACACAGTCGGGCGTTCGACTCCGTTTTTACAGTATGCGGTACGGCCAGACGGCCGTTCGCGCTACCAGATCGAACAATCTCCCCACCCCAAACCCATTGCCTTTACGCTGATTGACCAACCGGTCAGCGACGCCGATTATCGCGCCACCACGACAGCCGACTACGGCGAAAACGGGCTGTTTCTAGACCGGGTGATCATCACCAAAGTGGTCAACGGCCGTGTGTACCGCTACAACGCCGCCGATAATCCGCACCAGATGGAAAGCTTCCGCGGCGGCCAACGCATTATCCACTCGTTAGAAGGCGACCCGGTCACGGCCGTTGCCGCCCACTTTCAAATGAACGCCGCCATCTTACGCACGGCCGTAAAGCGGTCAGCTGCAAGCTCTTAGCTAACCTGAAGTCCGTATGCCGTATACCGTATACCGTATACCGTTGGCGTTTACTAGAGGTAGCGCCTTACGGAATACGGAATACGGAATACGGATTACGGAATACGGAATACGGATTACGGATTACGGATTACCAAACACGGGTGCTACACCGTTGTTGCGGCG
>CALFEW010000479.1 GCA_937958365.1 uncultured Chloroflexota bacterium
GTAAGAAAAAAGAAGGTATTGTATTTCGTTAACCACAGGAGGTTATGATGATTTTACAGCGGATCAAAGGCGTATTCACGTTAACTCGTGATGTACTCCGAGAAATTGAACAGGATGAGTCGGCGACGAGTCAGGCGGCGCTTATTGTTTTGGCGGTGGCTATTCTGGCCGGTATTGGCGCGGCTGGGGCAACGGCCGTAGGCGGGGCAGCCCTGGAAAGTGTGTCCGGGTTAACCGGGGATTTAGACTTGCCGATCTTTGTGCCGGCATTCAACACAGTAGGCGCGTTTGTCAATGCCTTCGTCGTGACCTTTGTGTCGTGGTTTTTATGGTCTTTGGTGACTTATCTGATCGGCGTGAAGGTGTTTCACGGTGAAGCAACCGTAAGCGAGATGCTGCGCGTCATCGGTTTTGCCCAGGCGCCCCGCATGTTGAGTGTTTTGGGATTTATCCCCTGCATCGGGGCGGTGCTGAGTCTGATTGGTTGGGTCTGGGCGGTAATTGCCAGCTTCATTGCCATTCAGGAAGGATTAGACCTGGACGGCGGTAAGTCGTTGGCCACTATCTTGTTAAGCATCATTGTCGTCGTCATCGTCAACGCTTTCGTGATTAGTCCTATCCTGAACCTGGTTTTCTAATGGTTGGGCAGTGAGCTATCGGTTCACGAGAAAGAATGTCATCCACAGATTTCACGGATGGCACAGTTTTACCGGCTGTGAAATCCGTGGAATCTGTGGATAATCCCCACCTTCTCTAGTTTTCAACCGACGCTGCCCGCGTCGCACGGCGCGCCGTGCGAAAACTCACCAGTTTCTTCTGGTCTTCATCCCACAAACTCAAAAAAGTCGTTCGCAGGCTGGTAGACAACGTCAGTGTGGAAACGTTTTGCAGTTCTGGGTTTTGCAGGTGGCATTCTTCCAACAGGTAATTGGGAATACGCGGGCTAAGGTGGTGGATGTGGTGGAAGCCGATGTTGCCGGTGAACCACTGTAATACCTTTGGCAGCTTATAAAATGAACTCCCCTTTAGCGCGGCCGTGGCGTAATCCCACTCTTCGCCACCGGCCCAATAGGTATCCTCAAACTGGTGCTGCACAAAAAAGAGCCACGTTCCGACCGTCGAAGCGATAAAAATCAGCGGCAAATGCACCAGCAAGAACGGCCGAAAGCCAATCACCAGACTGACCAGGGCAACAATCACCACCAGCGCCAGATCATTTGCCAGAACGTTTAGTTTTTCTTTCCGACGAGCCAGGGGACCGGGGAAGCGGTACAAAACCATAAACAGCGCCAGAGGCAAAATCAAAAAAAGCGTGATGGGGTTCCGGTAAAGCCGGTAGCGTATTTTGCCCGCCAGAGGCGCTTCGTTGTATTCCTTCACGGTCATGGTGTAAACGTCGTGGACGTCGCGGCGAGCCAGGTTGCCGGACGTGGCGTGGTGGACGGCGTGGCTTTTGCGCCATTGGTAATAGGGCGTCAGGGTAAACAGCCCGCAGACAATCCCCAGGTAGTCATTGGCCTTGCGCGATGTAAAGAAGGAGCCGTGTCCACAATCGTGCTGGATGATAAAGACGCGCACCAGCAAACCGGCCGTGGGCAGCGCCAGCAGCAGCGTGAGCCAGTAACCAACCCGCAAACTAAAATACATTACAATCCACAGGATAAAAAAGGGCACGAAGGTGTTAACGACTTGCCAGATGCTCTTCCTGGTATCGGCCGTCTGAAACGGCCGTACCATACTCTTCCAATTCAATTGTTCCGACGCTTTTGTTGGGGATACGTACATGGCTTCTCTCAGTATTCTGAATCTTATCAGGTCAAACCTGTTTTTTTACTAGAGGGGGGTGATATGGTGGTTGTGACGCCGACTACTAGAATTAAGTTGACCTTTGGGGCTTTTCGCAGACCAGATTGCCGCAAAAACTAAGAACC
>CALFEW010000480.1 GCA_937958365.1 uncultured Chloroflexota bacterium
TAATGGTCTCAACTGCATGACGGAATGAAACACGTAAATTGTGTAAACCGCAGGCAATTGCCATGGCCAGGTCGTCAAAACTTGTTTTCCAATTACGTAAAACATCCTTAACAATCCGGCACCGCTTGACGCCAGCTATCACGTTAAGGGCGGCCTGGGCGAGAACAATACGCGCACCCGGTTGGGCAACCTGGCCCTGATTGAAAATGACCCCACCTACGGTTACATCGCCCTGTTCGCCACGGAAAGCACCGCCGACACCGGCAGCGTGATAAACGGGCCGCGTAACCTGGCTATTGTGCGGGTCAATCGGGGCGACAACAGCCTGGACCCGAATCTACCGGACACGCTGACTGTGGTTTCAGACGGTACGCAGTACACCAACCACCTGAGGTGGCTGACCTCTTATACGGCCGTTGCCAATCTACACGCCGAACGTCCCAAGCTGGTGGGCATTGGCAATGACCAGTACATTGCGCTGTGGGAGGAGTGGCGCTACACGGGCAGCTACGCCGATACCTTCAATGGCGTGTACGCCATGCGGATTGATGCCCAGGGCAACGTGCTGCAAGGCCCGACTCTGATTACCACTGCCCATCACCTGCACCGGGGGGATGACGCCTTTGTGCTGGACGGCCGTGCCGCCTGGATGACGGGCAACGCAGCGGGGAAGAAGCTCTACCTTCATCTGGTGGATGCGGCTTTGGGGTATCAGGTGGTGGTGTTGGATTAGGGTGTTGTCGGCTTTCCTGGATGTGGGGTTGGTCACGGCCGTTTTCTCCCCGTGACGATTTCAAGCTCGTTCCATAATCACGTTCAGCAGTCTATGCTCAATCTGTGACCATCATGTCATGGTTCACGGTTGGTAAGTAGAGATTGAAGCCTATGACTTATTCTCAGTCATAATGCCCCGCTTCATCTACTAAATCCTGCACTTGGGGCAAGACGACCCGGCCAATATAGACCATCCAGGCGATCAGGCCCAGGTGGAGGATGTCGTTTTCCGAAAACCAGATACCCTGCGCCCACAGCCGGGGCGTGATGCCCAGCAGGTAGTAAAGAAAATACAGCCCAATCACCACGCCCAACGACAGCCACGTACCCACCAGGACGGCGTCCATGCGTAAGCGCAGTCGTTTGTAGCGCCAGCCATTCAGGAGGATGAAGCCGAAGATGCCCGGCGCAGCGGTGAGAATGAGAAACTCGAAGGAGACCGATGCCCATCGCCACCAAGTCCTGCCCGGCGCGCAGGCGGCGCTGGGCGGGGCGGCCAGGTGGGGCTGGTAGCGGCTGGCCTCTGGCTATTTGTATCACTGTAGGCATAGGCGTAGAGAAAGGGCTGGTAAATATCGGCCGTGCTTAGTTGACGCTCGTCGTACAGTGAAGATGGGAATAGGGTCAGAGGGAGAGCAACGGCCGTTACCCAACTTCGCACCCTAAACACCAACCACCTACCGATCCCTGTAACGCAAATTCTCATATGAATAGGCCAGTATAACTGACAGCGCCACCGTCAGGAACATCAAGACGAAAAGCAAAACCCGTAACTCCCCGCCTTGTTCGGGATTCCTGATGCCTTCGCGGGTCAGAAAAATCAGGTTAAGAACAAGATATGCGCCATTGGCAACAACGGCCGTAAGCTGAAATCTCGCCTTCAATCTGCCAGACGCCACGCTTGCTAACCAGAGAAGGATAACAACGTTTGAAATGACGCGCAGTGGTTCAAGCTGATTGGTTGCCGTGTGAATGACGATGTCAAATATCTGAACAAGGGCGATTGTAATGCCCAAGAGACGCAAAGTCAGAGAGGGATGGGTTTGCTTCAATATTATGTCCTTTTCATGTAGGGGATGATGGATGGAGCGGCGGTCCACTGTGTTTCCAGGCGGGCAATGGGGGCAAATTCGCCATTTGTCCCATTGCCCGGATAAGTCTACTCGGCGCTCAAACTGGCGGCCTGCATAACCAGGCTGGCAAACTCCTGTGCGTCGGCGTCACCCGGCAAATAGTCCGCTATTCGTTGTGCCTCAGCGACGATATTATCCAGAGAATTGTCTCCTTTAAAGTGACAAAAAGGATTGTTGCCCTACGCTGTTACGTCAGGGCATACGGCCGTATCCCCATCCCCATCAATCCCCCATTCACCGCCAAATCCAGCGTATACACCGGCTTACCCCACCCGACAGCTTCCCGCGCTACCGCCGCCGTGCTACTGCCCGGATGGGCATAGGCGACCAGCACGCTTTCGGCCAGAGCCGCCACAAAACGATTACGGTACACGGCCGTTGCCTTCGTTCCCCGCTTCATCCCTGCCGCAAAGGGGGAGAGGATGGTCAGCCGCCCCTCCGCCAACGCCGGTTGCCATTCTGGTCTGCGGCGCTGCGGCAGCCCCCGCGCCAGGCACAACACCGCCCGCCCCGGTGGACGCAGCAAAATGGTGAACGCTTCTTGCTCTACGGGCGACTGAAAACCGCTGATAACGGCCGTTCTGCCCCACCACCACACTCACGCGCAAACTGGGAAGAGGAACGGCCGTTTCCCCCACCACCTACACGCGCAAAATTCGGAGGGGGAACGGCCGTTTGCCCCCACCCAATCCACTCTAACTTGTATTCCCCGGCTGAATAATTTGGTCAAGTACCGCAAAAATGTCTACTGACTGCCCAGGCATCACGTCCGCGCCATCGTGAATATGGTGAGGAAAATTGGGTAGGTTAGGGAAATGAGGTGTGTTATCCCACCGTTTAATCAGGTGGTTCTCGACCGTAGCCCACTGGTAACTATAGGTCACGACTTGAATATTATCCACCGCCATCTGCACATATTCAGAAAATTCCAGGTAGCTCTCGTCGGTAAAAATCAAACGCACCCTGATATAACCGTCCACCATCGTGGCCCGCTCCCGCATAACATGGAAAGAAGCAACAATCGGATCGGTGAGCAGCCGCTCCTTGACTGCACGTAAATAGGCGTCAATGCTCATGGGCATGCTCAGTCGTTCGTCAACAGATCAAGCCTTGCCTGCAAATTGTGCGCCATTTGCACCATGGACGCCCATTCAACGTAATCCATGCGGTCGTCCGTTTCTCCGGCCTGAAACCGCCGATAGAATTCTTCAGAAGAGAGATGATACGTTTGCTCAAACTGCCGCATCTCTTCCTGTAACTGGTTCAACTGTTCCTGGCTGAGTTCTGTTTCATAGTGCAGCAGTTTATCAAGAGTGCGCGTCATCACTTCACTGGCTTGCTGCTGCTGGTACAGACTGGCTAACTTATGTAACTGTGCCGCCACGTTGTTATTGGTTAATATCTGCATCTCACTCATCATGTGCCATCCTTGTTCGGGCTGCTCATCCTGTCACATGTACCCACTGTAGATAGTATAGCGTTTTTGCGCCCTGTACTCCAAGTTACAATCTATAGCCGTTTTCCCCCCACCACACTCACGCACAAATTGGGAAAGGGAACGGCCGTTTCCCCCACCACACTCACGCACAAATTGGGATGAGGAACGGCCGTTTCCCCCCACCACAACCGCGCACAAATGGGGATGGAGAACGGCCGTTTCCCCCACCACCACCCTTACGCGCAAATTAGGAGGCAGAACGGCTAGAGTTCTGGTTTGGGCCACTGGCCAGATGAAATAGTGATTACCTCATCTTCCTGGAAGTTGCTACAATTAGCCTCG
>CALFEW010000481.1 GCA_937958365.1 uncultured Chloroflexota bacterium
TATAAGCTTCGCCGGGAATGGGCGTGCCGGGAAAACCGGGCAAACCAGCCCTGTCATAATCGTTGCGCACCCAATCGCTGGCGCTAAACGTATTAACCCCATTAGGAATGCGGGAAGCGCCACCGGGTCGCGCGGAAAAACCGTCGTAATTGGGCGTCAGCACGGCGTTGGTATAAACGCCGGTGTACGTCAGGTCGCCGATGTCGCCATCATGGATGGCAATCGCGTCCACGATGCGTATCCAGGGCGTCACGTCGAGGACGCCATCGTTGTCGGTGTCCAGATCATTGTTGATACTGCCGCTAAACGCTTCGACCAACAGCAGCGACATGGTGCCGTTTTCTAATTGGCTGTTGAGAAAGCCGGTGGTCCAATACCCGTTGGCGTCGGTTGTTCCGACGGCATGGATCGAATCCACCCGGCCTTGCAGACTGCTGTCGCCTTCAAGCTGGATTACGCTTAGCGTCGAATAATTGGTGTCAGGGTTGCCAAATATCTCAATGTATTCGTTGACGTCTGCGCCGACGTGGTCGGCGACAAACTCATTAATCATGGGGTCGGCGGGATTATCCGCAGTGGCCAGGTTGCGTACCGCCAATAAGATGCCAAAGACCAGAATGAAAGCCGGGAAGATTTGAACGCTCAGGTGTTGTTTGTTCATTAATCCTCTTTCTCCATTAGATTTGATGTTCATCGGTCATAAATTTTGCCGCTCTACAAGAGTTTCTGGGGGGACTATCAGGGTTTTACTAGCTCCTGATGGTCAATTTGGGGGTAGTGTGAAGTATGATGACCAGTATTAGAGTACTAAATTATTATACATGTATCAGGGAGTGGGATTGGGTGAAACAACTGTTAACTTGGCCGGGTTCTGGTCATCATGCTGTCTGGTCAGGTTGCGTGCGGTGCTGGGGTAAAAGGCCAGGCGGCGTTTTAGCCGGGTGGCGGCGTAAAGGTGGGCGATATAGATGGGGGCGTCAATGTAGGGGTAACAGGCGTGCTTGTCGGTGTGATGACTGTGGGCATGGGGATGTTGGGGGTTGAACCGGGCAGCGTTGCGAAATTCGTGGCTGTCACGGTGGGCTGTCCGACAACGGTTGATGTGGCCGTTGTGGCGCCGACCGGCGCCCATATTTCCTGGCCGATGCTGAGGGTGATGCCGGTGAGGCAGTTGACTTGTTGCAGGTATTCCACGGGTATCCCACCGGCAGCGGCGATTTTCGACAGAGAATCGTTCGCCTGAATACGATAACGGACCCAATTGGCAGGTGGGGTTTGGTTGCAAACGGCCGTTGTGCCCGTCGGCGTGGTCATCGTTGGCGTTGGCGTTGGCGTGCGGGTCGGGGTCGTGGTGGAGCCGCTGGTAGGGCTAAGTTGGGTGGGCACGGCCGTTATCGTGGGCCATCGGGTAGGTATCGCCGAAGGTTCAATCGTGGGGACGATGGCCGGCAGCCCGGTAGCCGACGGCCCGGTAGCTGAATCGCCGGGAACGGCCGTTGGCTCCTCTTTACCGACCAGATCGCTGCCATTTGTCCACGAGGGCAAGAACATCAACGCCGCCAGGAGCAGCAGCGCTCCCACCCCCCAAAAGAGTGGCGCGTAACTCCGCCGATCAGGCTGGACTATTATGGGCAGTGGTTTTGACTCAGCGGAAATGGCTTTGTTAAGCCGCCTGGTCACCTCGGCCATCGTAGCCGGCCGCGCTGCGGCGTCGGTCTGAAGGCAAGCGCCGACAAAGGTATATGTTTCGGCAGCCAGCCCCGGCCGTGCTTGTACCAGCGGCGTATGCGTTCTGGCCGTCGCGCCTTTGCCGGAAGAAGAAGGTGGCAGCAGGAACGGCCGTTGCCCGGCCAGCAGCTCGTAAAGAATCACCCCCAACGAGTAAATATTGCTAACCGGCGTCAACTCATTCCCGGCCAACTGTTCCGGCGCATAATACGGCAGCCTGGCAGGGGAATCCCCATCGGCAGCCGGTACGCCGAGAATTGGCAGCGGAACTTCAAAGCCGGCCACAATCACCGAACCATCCGGTTGATACAGCACGTTATCGGCGCGTAAATCATTATGACAAATGCCGGCCTCTTGCCCGGCGGCTAACGCACCGGCAATTCTTTGCGCCAATTGGAGCGCAAATACGGGTGAACTTCCTCCCTCGGTCTCACGCCACTCTGCCGCTTTTTGGGTCAGGGGCACGCCGGAATATTCCACGCACACATAAGGTTCATTGTGGCTGCTAACGCCTGTGCTGGTCACCACGGCGACGCCAGGATGTTGAATCTGAGACAAAGCGCTGATGCGCCGATTAAATTCGTAGGTCAGTTCAGGGTCTTTGTCAGACGTTGTGTTGAGAACTTCAATGACGGCCGGCTGGTTGAGGATAGTGTTGTGCGCCAAAAAACGCCGACTGGCGCTGCCCGAAGCGGCCGGGATAGCTTCCGTGATCTTGTAATTTTCAACGCCCAGCAAATTCCACATGACTTTGGTGGATTCGGGCATCTGTTTTTTGTCGCTTAGCGATTTTTCCAGGGCGCGCCGCATTTGCCCAACGGTGGCGTAGCGTTTGTCGGGTTCAATGGCTAAGGCTGTCAGGATGATGGTTTCCAGGCTGGACGGAATATCTGGCGTGTAGTTTCTGGGTGGGACGGGCGGTTCCGTCAGCTTTAAGGTCATCAGGCTGGCCGGCGTGTCGCTGTCGTAGGGGTAGCGGTTGGTGACCATGTAGTAGATGAGCATGCCCAAAGAGTAGATGTCTACGGCCGTTGTGATCGGCTGGCTGCGCATTTGTTCCGGAGCCATGTAGAGGGGGGTACCGATGGTCATGTGGCTTTGCGTCAGGCCGGGAACGGCCGTCATCTGGGCAATGCCAAAATCCATCAGGTACACCGTATCAGACGGATCAATCATGATATTGTCTGGCTTAATGTCCCGATGAATAATGCCCCGTTCGTGGGCATACTGCACGGCGCTCATGATCTGTTCGCAAATGGCATAAACTTTTTGCAAGGGCAGGGGAGCGTTTTGTTCCAGGTAAACAGTGAGTGATTGCCCTTTGACAAATTCAAGGATCATGTAATACAGGCCGTCTTCGGTCGCCGCGAAATCATACACTTGCACAATGTGCGGATGGCGCAGCGTCGCGGCCATTTTCGCCTCGCGGCGAAATCGCTCGATAAAATTCGGGTCATCTGTCCGGTGAGGATGAAGAATTTTGATGGCTACGTCCCGATCTAGTTCCGGGTGACGTGACTTGTAGACTTCCGCCATGCCGCCGCGCCCCAACATCTCCTCGACGTGGTAGATGCCGAGTTGACGTCCGGTGTGGTGTGCGTAGGGTTTGGGGGTGGTTTTCATATCAGACATCTTATTTGCGAAACATACTGCGAGAGTCATGGCTATTATACATAGCTTTTGCGGTTCGTGAGTGTTAAATCGTTAAACGTCTTGCTGCTGCCTGGAAAACTTATGGGGGTGACATAATTTTGGGTGGCGTTCGCCAGGCATTACCGGAGTACGAAAGCCTGCGACGTTCAGCGCCGGAACCAGGGTTTCAGGCAAAATTCCAGAAAGTCGAGTTGACACGAACAGGAGTTTTGCTAAAATACCCGTCGCTGCATTCCTCAGTAGCTCAACGGCAGAGCATGCGGCTGTTAACCGCAGGGTTGTTGGTTCGAGTCCAACCTGAGGAGC
>CALFEW010000482.1 GCA_937958365.1 uncultured Chloroflexota bacterium
CGGTACGAACCATTTCCTCAATACCAAAGTTAGTCAGCAGCTTAATAAACGATTCCACCCGGTCTTCCGGGCCGACAATCTGCACAATCATCGAATCCAGGTCCACGTCAATGATGCTGGCGCGATAAATATCCACGATCTGCATCACTTGCGACCGGTTGCCGTTGCTCGCCTGCACTTTCAGCAGCGCCAATTCACGCATCACCACCGGCTCATTCGTTACGTCCTGAATGTCTATGACGTTGATCAGCTTGTCCAACTGCGTCTGAATCTGGCGCATGTCGCGGTCTGTGCCCCGCGCCACAAACGTCATGCGGCTGATGCCCGGCGTTTCACTGTGGCCGACAGCCAGACTTTCAATGTTAAAGTTGCGGCGGCGGAACAGGCCAGCCACGCGGTTCAAAACGCCCGGTTTATCTTCCATCCAGGCAATCATCGTGTGTCGTGTCATCGGTATCTCGCTCATTATTCTTCACCTTCCATCAAATTAGGCATCGGACGACGAATCATGTCGGCGTTGCTTTTGCCAGGAGCAACCATTGGGTAAACGTTTGTAAATTCCTCTACCTGGAAATCCAGCAGATACGGGCCATCGGCTGCCTGCGCCTCTTTTAGAGCGTTGTACACGTCTTCTTTGCGCGTCACCGATTTGCCGGGGATGCCATAAGCGTCGGCCAGTTTCACAAAATCTGGATTAAACAGCGGCGTGCCAGCATGTCGTTTGTTGTAGAACACGTCCTGCCATTGGCGCACCATCCCCAGATAACCATTGTTGATGATGATAATTTTGATGGGCAGACGCTCCTGCATCACCGTAGAGAGTTCAATCATCGTCATCTGAAAACCGCCGTCACCGGCTACAACCCAAATCTCTTCATCGGGCTTGCCCATTTTTGCGCCAATCGCTGCCGGCAGGCCAAACCCCATGGTTCCCAGGCCACCAGACGTAAGCAAACTGCGGCGCTTGGTGTGATGGAAATACTGCGCTTCCCACATCTGGTGCTGCCCCACGTCGGTTACAACGGTGGCGTCGCCCTCGTTGGTGGCGTGCCAGAGCTGGCGCATGATGTACGGGGCGACCAATTCGTCGGTTTCCTGGGCGATGATGTCCCGCTCGGTAGATTCCGTTTTCCAATCGGCGATCTGGGCCAGCCAGGCTGGATGCTCGTTGGGCTGCACTTGCGGCAGAATCATTTTCAGGGTAAGCAGGGCGTCGCCGACAACGGGCGTATCAATGGTGATGTTTTTGCCCATTTCGGCCGGGTCCAGGTCTACGTGAATGATTTTGGCGTTAGGGGCAAAGGTGTCAAACGCGCCCGTCAGGCGGTCGTCCAATCGCGCACCGATGGCAAACATAACATCGCAATCTTGCATGGCGTAGTTGGTATAGGCTTCGCCGTGCATCCCACCCCAACTGATGGCTAACGGATGGGTGGCCGGGAAAGCGCCAATGCCCAGCAGACTGGTAGCCACTGGAATGTTGGCTTTTTCGGCCAACTGGCGCAGTTCCTTTTCTGCTCTGGCAATGGAGACGCCTTGCCCGGCAACGATGAGCGGCTTTTTGGCTTCGTTCAGCAGACGGGCGGCGCGGGTGACGGAGGCGTCGTCGGGGGCATTCAGGTTGGGTTTGTAACCGGGCAGGTAAACACTGTCGGGATACTCGAACTCGATGGATGCTTGCAGCACATCTTTACAGATGTCTACCAACACAGGGCCGGGCCGTCCGGTTCCGGCGATGTAAAAGGCTTCTTTGATCGCCGACGCCAAATCTTTGATGTCGGTGATGAGGTAGTTGTGCTTGGTAACGGGTAAGCTGACGCCCTGGACGTCGGCTTCCTGGAAGCCGTCGCGGCCAAGCAGGGAGGTGGAGACCTGACCGGTAATGGCAACGATGGGTGCGGAATCCATGTAGGCTGTGGCCAACCCGGTGATGAGGTTGGTTGCCCCAGGACCGGAGGTGGCGACGCACACGCCCACACGGCCGGTAGCGCGGGCGTAACCATCGGCCATGTGGGCCGCGCTTTGCTCGTGGGTCACGAGGACGTGATGAATGGGGTATTCATATTTCATCAAGTCATCGTAAGCGGGCAAGATAGCGCCACCGGGCAAACCAAAAACGACGTCAACGCCTTCTTTGAGAAGGCTTTCCCAAACAATCTGACCACCAGTTTTCATTTTACTCATAGGGTTGCTCCTCCTTGTTGAGCAGTAGGGATTTGCTGATTGCAATTGGCTGATGCGGGGATAGAAGATGGAAAAGGAATAAAAAAAGCAGAAAACCGATGGGTCTTCTGCTTTGGTACACACAGGGAAGGATGGGCTGTTGTCTGACGCTGCGACATTGAACATGACTGACGGCCGTGTTTAGTCTCTGTCTGGGTGGGTGACTCACTTGGTGTTTGAAAGTTAAACAGGTTCATTGCTTATGCGCCCAAAAAACAAAAAACCGCCCTGTTGGGCGGTTCGGATTCAAACAATGGGTTGTTTGCTTATCCTTGCTCACCCAACCGGCAACGGGTCCTCAACGACAATAATAAGGACCAGGCTAATAAGGCTAATAAGGACGAAGCTCAAAGTACGTTTCATTTTCTAAAGAGATAAACCTAAAAGTTGTTCACAAGGGTAACGGCCGTTCCCCTCATCGTCCATAGGCCAAAACGCACAAGAAAGACGGCCGTGAATTTGTAAGATGTGTACAAGGTTGGGAAACGGCCGTCGTTTAAACCAAAAAGAGCGCAACACGATGTTACGCCCTTTTCGTTTCCCACTATTTCCCACTGAACCGCGCATTTCAGCACAAGTCACTTAGGAGTATATGGTAATGTGGGTTAGAAATATACAGTTAACTTATAACAATCTTAAACAAATTGTTTGTAAAAACTATACAAAACTTAAATTGTTCGTGGCGATTCCGGGCGCAACTGCCACAACTTCAAGGCCAATTGCAGCGCCAGCCGCATATTTGCCTGGTTCAAATTGTGGTTGGTCAATTCCTGAATCCGGTCCAGACGATACAGCAACGTATTGCGATGGATAAACAACGCTTCGGCCGTCTGGCTGATGTTACCGTGGTGGTTGAAATAGGCGTCAATGGTTTGCACCAACGTGCTGCGATGTTGATCATCATAGCGCACCAATGGCCCAATGACCTGATCGGTAAATTCCACAACGGCCGGGACGTTTTCTAATCTGCCTAACAAGCGGTAAATGCCCAGGCTGTCAAATTCCACCACCTGATTCATTTTCAATCGCTGGCCCAACTGCATCGCCTGCAAAGCTTCGTGATACACACGCGGCCAATCGGGCAGCGTCAGCACCGGTCCGCTAATGCCGCCCAGCAGGTGCGTGTTCGGATACTCGGCGTCAATTTGCTCCAGCAGCCGCCGGGCCAATTCATGCGCCGATTCCATGTCTTCGATGCTCTTGAGTGATTGGAAAACGCAGGCGTGCTGATCGCCATAAATGTGAACCAGCGCCGGCCGTGGATGATTGCGCAGCAGCCAGTTGATGGTGGTTTCCAACCGGCGCAAAGAAGGCGATTCTGGCCCGCTCCAGGCAAAGGTCATCACCGCGTGCGGCTGCGTGGTGTCATGGTCCAGCCGGCCGGCCAGGCGTTCGATTTCTTTCTGGGGCAAAGTCCCCGCCAGCAACCCTTCCAGAAAATCGCCGCGCAAAGATTTTTTGGCTTCGCTGACGGCTTTGGCTTTAGCCATTTCCAGGGCGCAGGCGGCCGCGCCATGCTCCACCGTCAACGTATCGAGCAGATCAAGCTGATCGGCCGGGCCAATGACGGAAAGATAACCGCGAGCGCGATCCCCGGAAATAATGGGGCTGACGAGTCGGCCTAAATTTCTAACGGGTAAAAGCTGCTGCCAATAGCTTTGCCGGGCTTTGGCGGCAGCTTTGCGATTGCGCAATACGGCCGGTAGTTCCTCGCGCTGCATAAGGACTTCGATCAATTCAGATTCGTCCACATCGGTGGTGCGCGGTGAACTAATGGCCCGGACTTCCAGACGTTTGTCCTGGATAGCGACAATTTTGCCGGTGAGCTTGGACATCACGTCCGTCATGGCCTGCAATCCTTGTTCTTCGCGGGACATTTCGGACAGTTTGCGATAAAGCTGCATCCCACGCTCGGTGGTGGCTGCCTGCCGGTCGGCCAGGAGGAAGACAATCGCCTGGTGCGCATCACGCACGGAGATGCCGGGTGGCGCAACGAGCAGAGGTAAGTTGAGGGCGCTGGCTTTTTCGGCGATGCTTTCAGGTACTTCTTTAAAAATAAGCATACCGGCGACTTCTAGTTCAACGATTTTGTCCAAAAGGCCAAGCAGGTTTTCGGTGGTGGTTTGTTCTTCCAGAATCGGCGGAACAATAAGCAGATCGCCTTGTTCCACCTGGTCTTCCAGATCGGTCCAGCTTGTCAGAAGGACAACCCACTTCACGTTGCGCCGGGCGTGCCGCGCGCCGGGGCCATCTCCGCCCTCCTCGTGGTCGTGGTGA
>CALFEW010000483.1 GCA_937958365.1 uncultured Chloroflexota bacterium
TTTGACTGGCAGAGATAGGTGACATTTATCACTAAATAATTCGACAACCACTGAACCAAAGGCGGGTTAATCCTGGAGGTTCTTAAAATGAGCAATAGTCTGGAATATACGCTGCTGGTTAGTTTCTTGTGGAATTGGAAAAAGGAAACCTGCTAAAGGGGATTGAACGGCTGCGCACTGTGGCGGCACTTTTGCATGGCGAAGAAACGGCCGTATTCAGCAGCAACAAATACAACCAGACTGCCTCCGCACTGGGCGAGCAGATGTATCATGAGCCGGTTGTAGCGTAAGCAAGTTTTCCAGAGTGGGTCAATCTTCAAGATTGACCCACTCTCCCAAGATGAAGTTGGATTTATTACAGTGTAGACCGCGCCACGGTTGCCTGCTGGCGCGCCTGGTTCCACCACTTTTTAGACCCCGCGCACATTCAGGAACGCCCCGTTTGCGGCCCGAAAGGTCAGTTGATTACCGCCGGACAGATGACGATATCGCCGACGCCCGCTTAGATTTGTGGGGTAATGACCTGGGCGTGGGGCCAGCGTGCCTGGGCTTCGGGCGGTAGCGACGGCCGTATCACGACCACCACCACGCCATACCTTCCCGCATCCAAAACCTGCAAGCCCGCCAACAGCCCTTCACCGCGCACAAATTCCAGCGGGCCAGGTTCATCAATCACCAGCAAGTCGCCGGGTGGCAAACTGCCCAATACCTGATTGCCCCAGGTGATCACCGTCGGGTCGAAGGCCCATTGAATAGTCGCCACGGCCGTTCCCCCACAATCTGCCCTGCCCCGGCGCACAGGCATCAACCAGGGCTGGAATCGGGGAGCAGACCGAGCCGATACAACCCCAACAGAATCTCCATCACATCTTGACAATTGGTGTGTATCCTTGTGCCAGAATACAAAACGGCCGTAAGCGAGTTCCACTCCCCACCGGCCATCGGCAAACATAAGGAACACACATGAATGGATTACTCAAAACAACGGGCATCATGCTCCTCCTCCTCCTTGTCCTGGGGGTGGGTTACGTAGGGTATTCCGGAGCCAACGGCCAGCCATCCGGCCTGATGGCGCAGCTACAGACCAGGCTCGGTTCCGGTGATACGGCCGTTACCGATCCCACACTCACCCCACCTCCCACCGTGCCTGTCGAACGCGGCACTGTGGAAGAAACCATCATCGCCCCTGGGCAGTTAGCCGGCGTAAAAGAACAGATATTGCCCGCCGGCGTGGGCGGCACAATCGCGGAATTGCACGCCCGGCCGGGTGACAGGGTGAAGGCCGGCGATGTGCTGGCGCAGATTGAGCGACGGCCGTATGAAGAAGCCCTCTCCCTCGCCCAACTAAAACTTTCCCTCGCTCAAGAGGAGTTAGCGCGCCAGATTGCCAACGCCGAATTGGCCGTGCAAAGCGCCGAAACCGGCGTCGCCTCGGCGCAGGCGGGTTATCCCAGCCTGACAGCCGCCCAAATCAGGGTGCAGCAGGCCCAACAGTCCCTCACCGATGCCCAGGCCGCCTACAACAAAGCCTTTGATCCGGGGCGTGACTGGGAACTCAATGACCCCTTCCGCGCCGACATGCTCAAAGCGGAGCGCGAAGCCGCCCCCCGGCAGGTGCAAATGGCTCAGGACAACTTAGCCATCGCTCAGGCAGAGTTAGCCAGCGTGCAAAACCAAAGTTGGGCCAACAGCCAGAGCGTCAACGGGGCCGAAATTGGCGTCGCCAAAGCGCAGGCCGAATTGGATACGTTACGAACCAATGGCGTAGACCCCTTACTGCAATGGGCGGTGGACAAGGCACAGGCCGACCTGGATGCGACTACCATCACCGCCCCGTTTGCGGGCGTGGTGCTGGAGGTGGGGGTGCGCGTGGGCCAAAATGTAGGCGCAGGGCAAATGCTGTACCTTCTGGCCGATGTGCGGCAGGGCGAGGTGCTGGCCTCGGTCATTGAGGAAGATTTGCCCCTGGTACGTGTGGGGCAGCGTGTCGAACTCTACTTCGACGCCGCACCCGACAGCACGATTACCGGCACGGTCAGCCGCATTGTGCCCCAGCGCACAGGCACGGATCGCCCGCTTTACGCGGTGTATATCGCCGTGGATGAACTGCCAGAGACGCTGTTGCCGGGCATGACCGCCGACGCCATCATCATTATCCAGCGGCAGGAAGATGTGCTGCGGCTGCCCCGGACCTTGATTCGGGCGGGCAGTGATGATACGGCGACGGTGCAGGTGTGGAACGGCCGTACCGCCGAACCGCGCACGATAAAGATCGGCCTTCGTGGTGACACGTATGTGGAAATCCTCTCTGGATTGACAGAGGGGGAGATGGTGTTAGGCCAATAAATGGTTTTTTAGGGACTTGTGGGGGAGTAGCGAGTAGCGAGTAGCGGGTTTTACTCTGGACTCGCTACCCGCCACCCGCTACTCGCCACATCAAATCCCATGAAATCCCAAAGAGCCAGAATTAGTAAAGGACTTACCCCCAATGACAAGCATCATTCAAGTTGAGAATTTGCAAAAAAGCTACACGATGGGCCATAACGAAGTTCACGCTCTGCGTGGCGTTAGCTTTCAGGTGGCGGCGGGTGAATTTGTGGCCCTGACGGGGCCTTCGGGCAGTGGTAAATCTACGCTCATGCACCTGTTGGGCTGTTTAGACCGGCCGTCTGACGGCCGTTATCTCCTGCAAGACCGCGATGTGAGCCGCCTGTCGGCCGATGAGCAGGCGGAAGTGCGTAACCAGCACATTGGTTTTGTCTTCCAAAAATTTAACCTGCTGCCTCGTATTACCGCTTTGGAAAACGTCATGCTGCCCCTGCTTTATCGTGGCCGGGTGAAAGACGCCAGCCAGAAAGCCACGGCCGCGCTGCACACGGTGGGGCTGGCCGACCGTGCCCACCATCGCCCGGCCGAGATGTCTGGCGGGCAGCAGCAGCGGGTGGCTGTTGCCCGCGCACTGGTGACGGACCCGGCCATCATTCTGGCCGATGAACCGACAGGTAATCTGGACAGTCGCACCGGCGCGGAGGTGTTGGACTTGCTGCTCAATCTGGCGGCCAACGGCCGTACCATCCTCGTCGTTACCCATGATCCCTCTGTTGCCAGCCGCGCCGGGCGCGTGTTGCAGATGATGGATGGGGTGATGCAATGAAAGCCCTGGGAGCGCAGGCGTCTCGCCTGCCGGGGCGGACGGGACGTCCGCGCTCCCATTTTCAAGGGAGAAGAATGAGATGACGTGGCTAAACATTATGCGCACGGCCGTACAAGGCATTACCAGCAATAAACTGCGCTCCGCCCTGACCATGACGGGCATTATCATTGGCGTGGCTTCGGTGATCGCTATGCTGGCTTTGGGCAACGGCGCCCGCCAGGAGGTGGAGTCTAGCTTCCGCTTTCTCGGTTCGGACGAAATTGAAATTGGCATGGAACAGACGTTGGAAGATGGCGAAATGAAGCCGAAAGGCAAGCTGCTCTCCTTTGCCGATGGTCTGGAAATGGCGGCCAACGTGCCCCTGGTTGACCGGGTAGAGATGACGGTGACGGGGTATGGCAAGGCGCGCAACGGCCGTTTCGTGGCCGACATCACCGCAACAGGCGCCATGGCCGATGCGCTGCCCGGTCTGGCGCAAAAGAATCAGACGCAACCGCTGGGCTGGCCGGACGGTCAGCCCTTGACGAATGAGGCGTTTTTGGCAAACGGCCGTTTCTTCACCCCCGCCGAAGTGGCTGGCGGCGCGGAGGTGTGCGTGTTGGCGCACAAAACCGCGCTCGACCTCTTTGCCGGGGATGACCCGGTGGGCGAGACCATCTGGTTAAACCGCCAGCGGTGCCAGGTCATTGGGGTGCTGCGCGAATTAGAATCCACCGATCCGCGGGAGCGCTATGGCAGCACCAATATCAATGAAGGGCTTTATCTGCCGATTAGTACGGCCGTAACCCACTTGTTTGCCGAAGAACCGGCCGTGGGCATCACCGCCCATGTGCGCGACGAGGCGCAGATGGAAACGGCCAAAGAGCAAATAAAAAGCTACTTGCGCCAGCGGCACAACATCGTCCCAGACGGCGAAGGTACGTATGCCGATGATTTCTTTTTGACCACGCGCCAGGATGTATTGGGCGCCAGACTGGAAGCCGCCCGCACCTTCTCGCTGCTGCTGGCCGCCATGGCCACCGTCTCGTTGGTGGTGGGCGGCATCGGCATTATGAACGTGATGCTGGTGAGTGTGACGGAACGCACACGAGAGATTGGGGTGCGTATGGCGATTGGGGCGCGACGGCGCGACCTCATCCGGCACTTTTTGCTGGAGGCGATGTTGATTAGTGCGCTGGGTGGGGTGTTGGGCACGGCCGTTGGCATCCTGGCAATTCCTTTGGCGGCGCAGTTAAACGGCAGTCCGGCGCTGTTGCAGCCCAACAGCATCCCCCTGGCCTTTGGCGTGGCTCTGCTGACCGGCGTGGTCTTTGGCCTGTACCCGGCCGTGCGCGCCGCCCATTTG
>CALFEW010000484.1 GCA_937958365.1 uncultured Chloroflexota bacterium
GTGAATGGGAACGGGAAACGGCCGTTACCCACCGCGGCGCCTATTCCCTAAATCGTTTGCACAGGGACAAATAGAACACAGACCAGAAGTCCGTGTTCTATTTGTCTGATGGTATACTATCAACGAATGGATCGTTTCGTCGGTGAAAGCGAGTTCAACCAGAGGAAAAATGACTTACAAAACGACAATTATCATTGAACAAGATGAGGACGGCTATTACGCCTATGCGCCGGAGTTAGCCGGTTGTCAATCCCAGGGTGATTCATTGGATGAAGTTCTGGCGAATATTCGAGAAGCAACCGCCCTCTATCTAGAAACGATTCTTGCAGGCCATCGAAGCCGCAGCCTGAGAGAACGTTACCGGCTCCCCCACAACCCAAACCCGGCGTTGCGGCGTTCCTCACGGCGGCGGTGCTGTTCGTGGATTTCCTGGACGTGGGCGGCTTTTTCCAGTACGGCCGTTGCCAACCACACTTTTCCATTCTCCGCCGTCGCCAGACTGCCCGCGCCATATGCGCCGGTCGCCGTGTCATCGTCCCAGGGCGGATTGGCGATCAACGCGCCGCCATCAATCCACTCCATGTAATAATTCTCCGTAGCGATGAAGTCCGTCTCGTCCACCACCCGTTCCATGTGCGTTAAATCTGGACGCAAGTGCAGGATCATCGCCGTTTCCAGTTCTCCGGCGTGGCCCATGCCGCCCCGCGCCGACCGTCGGTGCTGTTCGATGGCTGCCGCGCCCAGCGACCCGGACGTGTGCAGCCAGGCGGTGGCGCAAAACAAACGCCGGTGGCGCTCCCCGGCGTATTTGACGGTGTTGACGAGAAAGGAAACGTTACCGCCGTGGCCGCTCATCAGGTACATCTTGTTAAAGCCGCGCCCGGCCAAGACGTCAATGACCCCCAACCAGAAATCTTCAAAGGCACGGCCGCCGCAGTTGAGCGTACCGGCAAACGCCTGCCGGTGGGTGCTGACGCCGTAGGGGAAAACGGGCAGGCAAGTGGCGAGATGCGGTTGGGAAACGGCCGTTTCCCGCCCAATATGCCCAATAATCAGCGTATCCGTAGACAATGGCAGGTGGAACCCATGCTGCTCCGTATGCCCGATGGGAATGAGGACAACTTTGTCCAGCGCATCAGGGCCGGGCAGCAGGGGCACGGGGGTGAATTGGGTGCTGTGCGGCAAGGCAATGCGCTGCGCCCCCAGGCCCAGTTCCACAGCCTGCGGCGTCAGCGCATACACGCGGGAAAAACCATCGTCGCGCAAACTGTCCAGCAGATTAGCCACCAGTTGGCCCAGCAGCGGCTCTGGCACGGCCAACCCGCTGCCCCGCCAGCCAAAGGGAATCGGCGGCAGCAGGCCCACCTGCGCCGGATTGCCCAGGGCGCTTGCCAACTGCGCCAGGTCGTAACCCTCTCCCAACGGCAAAACCAATGGCGTGTCGCGGGGCAAAGCGGCCACGTCGGGCCAGGTCAGGTCTTCGTAGGCAAAAATTTCAGTCGTCATGGGGCGTATACATGCTCTTTGACTCGTTTATTCGCCAACAGTGCTTAAAACTAATTCATAAAGCGGTTCGCTGATCCAGAAACCAGCCTCAATTTTGAGGCTGTCCAGGAGAGGGCGAACGGCCGTAACGAGGCCTTTTCCCTTTGCTTCAATCAATATGCCCAAAAGACCCGTAAATTCCAGGTTAAATTGCCGAGCAACCGCACGTGCTTTTCGCTCATCAAGCAACAGCAAGTCGGCTCCAATTTCAATCGCCAGAGCTATCGCTTCCGACTCCCCTTTGTCCAACTGCAAACGTAGAGCGGTAACAAGTGGGATATTCTCTACTTGCCTGACCATGAGCCACTGCAAACTACGAATTTGATGCGAGCCGGGCATTCCCTCCCCCTTCAGCGCCAATTCACCATAAACAGCCTGGGGAATCACGATTTCATCGTACAAACTCGAGAGGATTTCAAGTTGGCCGATGATAGCCAGGTTCATCAGCGGCGAGGCATCACTGACAACAATCATAAGCGGTCCAATTTACGCAGCGTCTGCAAATCCTCCTGGAGTTCAGCCACATCATAGTGTACCGGAATCTGCCGACTGGCTAACAATAATTGGAACTGCCATTGCGATAGTTGGGCCAATTCGCTGGCCTGACCTAAACTAAGCTTATCAAGCCGAAAGAGCAGCACAGCAATTTCCTGGCGCAGTTCGGCTTCCGTCATGCGAGTGGACTGCAAAATTTCGTCTGATATTAAAACGCCCATATTACATTCCCTTGGTAAAGAATCTGCCAACAAGTATAACACGTTTGCGCCGTTGCCAGACTTTGCTGAACCTGTAGATATTTATCGCGGGACCAGATGCCAGTCCATGAAAATTTCCAGGCGGCGCTGATAATCTAGTTCGGTTTCGTGCTTCAGGAAACCGTGCGGCTCATCGGCGTAGGTCTTGTACTCAAACGTCTTCCCGGCACGGCGCAGCGCCTCCGCCCAGATTTCCGACGCTTCCGGCGGCACAACATCATCCAGCAGGCCGTGCAGCAGCAGGATGGGCTTTTGCACATTTTCCATTTCCAGTAGAGGCGATGCAGCCTGATACACCTGCC
Source organism: uncultured Chloroflexota bacterium (assembly GCA_937958365.1). Taxonomy (GTDB): domain Bacteria; phylum Chloroflexota; class Anaerolineae; order Promineifilales; family Promineifilaceae; genus Leptovillus. The sequence continues at coordinate 2,603 of CALFEW010000484.1, forward strand.
AGTTGGTCGTGGGATGGCCTATCTGCATCTCGGTGTAAAGGCGCGTCTCCCGTTCGCACAACGCCCAGGAGGAATAGAGGTCGGCGTCGCCAAATTTGCTGACGCCACAGGCGAAGAGGGTGTCGGGGTCGCGGGCCAGGCAGCAGGCGACCATATAGCCGCCATAGCTGGAGCCATAGATGCCGATTTTGTCCGGCTGTACCCAGTCCAGCGTCTGCAAATAACGCGCCCCATGCAGGCAGTCTTGCGTATCGCCCACGCCCCAATCGTTGTAATTGGCGTGTTCAAA
>CALFEW010000485.1 GCA_937958365.1 uncultured Chloroflexota bacterium
TGACGGCGCCGACGAAATTGACCCCCAACTCAATCTCATCAAAGGGCTGGGTGGCGCGTTGCTGCGCGAAAAAATCGCCGCCACCGCCGCCAAACAGATGATTGTCGTCAGCGACCGGCGCAAAGTGGTGGGCCGCCTGGGCACGCTGGCCCCGGTGCCGGTGGAAGTGATCCGCTTTGCCCGGCGGCCGGTGCATGATTTCCTGACCGGTTTAGGGGCAGACGTGGCGCTGCGTATGGAGAAAGAAACGGGGGAACGGCCGTACATCACCGACGAAGGCAACTACATTTTAGACTGCACCTTCCCTGGCGGCCTCGCCGACCCATCGGCCATCGCCCAAACCATCATCGCCTGCCCCGGCGTCGTAGAGCATGGCCTCTTCCTCGGCCTCGCCACTCTTGCCATCATCGCCGATGAAACCGGCGTGACGTTGTTAAAAAAGGATTAGCGGCCACACCAACCGCGAATCGCCACCCATAAATCAGGATGCCATGAGTTACAAATACGAATTTACCCGTCTGTTAGTCAGCAATTTCAAAGCCTGTTTCTTGTTTTACCGGGATGGTTTGGGCTTCCAGCCAGGCTATGGCACGGAGAACGACACCTACGCCGACTTTTCTTTAGGCGCAGTCAATATTTCTTTGTTTGACAAACAAGAGATGAGCGACGTGCTGGGCGTTTCCCATTTGCCCGCCCAGGTTGACGCCCAAGATAAGGTGTGTCTTGTTTTTGCCGTCGAAAACGTGGACGCCATTTGCCAGCAGTTGCAGGCGAAGGGCATTCAATTGACGATTGGTCCCACCGACCGTCCCGATTGGGGCATCCGCACCGCCCACCTGCGCGACCCTGACGGCAACCTGATTGAAATCAACCAGCCGCTTTGAGAACGAGAATAAGGCATGGTTCAGCCTTGACGCCAACGCGGTAAGGATACCGCGGCTACTAGGGAGAAACAGGCAGCGTCGGTATTTCCAGCGCGTCGGCGTAGGGATTGCCGGCCACGTCTAGCAATAACACCGGCTCCAGCGAAGGATAGCGATACATACCGCTGCGCATGAGCAGCCCCGCTACGTCTTGCGGCCAGGACAGCACAAAACGGCTCACGACCACGTCGCCAGGCTGCCATTGCCAGGGGGCAAACGCCGCCGCATCGGTCTGGGCCAGCCGCTGCCCAGCGGTGTTTTGCAGGTGGTTGAAGATGTGGTAATCGGCCGGGTCAGGATTATCGGCCGTGCGCCAATGAAGCTGCCAAACGGCCGTTTCCTCCGCTTCATCCACCGCCAGCCCATAACCCAAAAAGTTTACCCAGTTCGCCAGCAACACCACCTCATCGAGGGCCACGTCGGGCGGCGGCGCGCCGCCCGGTAGCTGCAAAATCTCCAACGTCCCTTCGCCCGGCCGCAAAGGCATAGATTCTGCAGCTACGGCCGTTTCCCGGTACAAATCCGCTTCCGCCGCCAATGTGCCATCCAAAACCACCACCACTGCTTCTGCCGGAAACAGCGCCGACTGACGGCCGTCTACAAAACGATGGGGCGCATCGCGCAGCAGCACGTCCCACACGGCCGGAAATTCGTCCAGGTCTGGCCGTTCACCCCGGCCAACAGCCAGTATTTCGGCGGCTCCGGTTTCCGTCAACCACGTTTTAGCGCGTACGGCCGTCGCCAACTGCATACCCAACGGCGTCCCAAAACCGCCCGGCGTGGCCGTCTGCGCCAGAAAAGCCAGCAGCGCCGCCAGCGCCCACACCTGGGCCAGCGCCAGCCCGGCCAACCCCGCCCCAATCGCGGCCTTGCCGATTGT
>CALFEW010000486.1 GCA_937958365.1 uncultured Chloroflexota bacterium
TTTGACAAGATTTCGTACATTGATTTCTTGAATTTGCGGCTGCGGGTGATGGACAGCACGGCCGTTTCCCTGTGCATGGATAACAATTTACCCATTGTCGTCTTAAACTTATGGCAGAATCACAGCGTCAACAGATTGGTCATGGGGGAAACCGTCGGCACGACCATTTGCAACATCTAAAAATGCAAGGTATGAAGACGGGGGATGTCGTGGTATCATTAGGCGAACGGGAAACGCCTGATCCTTTAGTACACGATCACAACAGCTAACGGAGGTCCAGATGATTCGTGAAGTGTTGCAAGATGCTGAGAGCCGTATGCGTGGCGCTATTACGTCTCTTCATACGGATTTGGCTGCCTTTCGCACGGGCAGGGCTTCCCCGCACCTGCTCGACAGAATTATCGTGGAGATGTATGGCGTGGAGATGGCTTTGAACCAGATGGCGGTGGTGTCTGTGCCGGAGCCGCAGCAGTTGGCGATACGGCCGTATGACATCAAAGCTATCTCCGCTATTGAACGCGCCATCCTGAAATCTGACCTGGGGATTATGCCGAATAACGACGGCAAAATTATCCGCCTGAATTTACCGCGTCTATCTGAAGAACGCCGCCGAGACCTGAGCCGTTTGGTCCATAAGCGTGTAGAAGAAGCTAAGGTGGCTGCGCGCAACGTGCGTCGTGACGCCTTAAACGATTTACGCGAACTCGAAAAAGAAAAGATGATTTCCGAGGACGATTTATTTCGTGGACAGGACGACTTGCAAGAACTGACCGACAAATACATCAAAGAGATTGACGTGATCAGCGAGAAGAAAGAAGCGGAAATAATGGAAGTATAACGTATGGGAGCCAGGTCGCAGCAACCTCTCGATCTTACTGGTTATGTCGTGCCGACTCATATCGCCATCATTATGGATGGGAACGGCCGTTGGGCGCGTCAACGTGGATTCCCCCGTCAGGCCGGGCACAGGCAAGGAGCCGAAAACTTGCGCCGCGTCATCAATGCTTGCGTAGAATTCGGCGTTCAAATCCTTACCATCTACGCCTTCTCCACCGAAAACTGGGCCCGCCCTGAAAAAGAAGTTCGTGGCCTTATGCGCATCATGGCCCGCGTATTAGACCAGGAAATTGACGATTTATGCGCCCAAGGGGTGTGTTTACACCATTTAGGCGATCTAACCGGCATAGACCCCAAGTTACAAGATAAAGTGCGCCGCGCGATAGAGATGACCAAAGACAACCATACGCTCATCCTCAACGTGGCCTTTAACTATGGCGGCCGCGCCGAAATACTCCATGCCACCAAACAAATGTTAGCCGACGGAATCTCGCCTGATGAACTAACCGAAGAACTCTTTAGTTCTTACTTGTTTACAGCCGGATTACCAGACCCAGACCTGGTGATTCGCACCAGCGGCGAATTGCGCGTCAGCAATTTCCTGATCTGGCAGGCCGCATACGCCGAATATTATGCCCCACCTACCTATTGGCCTGATTTTGGCCGAGAAGAGCTATATGACGCCATCGTGGTCTTCAACCATCGGGAACGTCGTTTTGGCCTGGTGACAGAAGAGACCTGATTAGGAACGCCAAACCATTATGCTGTGGCAGCGCGCTCTCATCGCCCTTACGCTTGGTCCCCTCGCTTTATACCTGGTCTATCTCGGAGGTTGGTATTACTTTTTGCCAATTACCGCGATACTCATCCTGGCAACCTATGAATTTGGGCAAATGATGCAGCGCATGGGTCTGCATGTTTCCCTGTGGATTCTGATACCGGCCGTGAGTTTACAACTCATGAGCGGGCAATGGCCCCAATATCAATGGTTTCAACCCCTCATACTCTTTAGTTTGTTGGTCATGTTGGCTTACGTACTCTGGTTATATGAGAGACGCAAAAGTGACACTGCCCCCATGGACTGGATGGCCATGATGGGTGGCGTGTTGCTTTTAGGTTGGATTGGCAGTCATTTCTTACGATTACGGGGCGTCGAAACTGCCGCCTGGCAGTGGACCATTCTAGCTTTAGCAAGCACCTGGGGAGCCGATTCAGGTGCTTACCTGGTGGGCAAATTTTTGGCCGGGAAAGTGTTGGGTCGTCACCAGCTTTCCCCCAGATTAAGCCCCAACAAAACAGTGGAAGGGTATGGGGGAGGGATCGCCTTGGGCACGCTCGTGACGCTGATATTTGCCTATTACCTGCATCTTCCTTTGCTGCCCGCATTCATATTAGGTTTGTTAACCTCGATCGTCAGCCCACTTGGCGATTTAGGTATCTCCTTGTTGAAACGCGAAGCAAAAATAAAGGATTCAGGTAATATTTTCGGCGTACATGGTGGCGCCCTGGACCGTATTGATTCTGTCCTTTGGTCCGTGACGATGGCTTATTACCTGGTTCTGTTTGTCACCTGATATTCCTCCAGAATGCCATCTGATTCATCTGGTATGCGGAGCGTACCGACTTGGCTATTTTTCTCACTATTCCCACTCAACATTTAAGACCACATTGTTCTTTGGAATTTCGTGGGGTTTAGGCCATGTTATGTGTCAAATGTTATGTATCACCAGAGATAGATAGCGTTTGACGCATAATGTAAGAATCGTTACTCCTGAAATTCCTGATGATTCAACCATTTGTAGTTAGGAGTACAAGTCATGTCACAAATTACGACCATTGAACGTTTTATCTTAGACAACCAACCACTCTATGCCAGAGGTGATTTCACTGCTTTATTGTATGATCTTGCCCTGGCTGCCAAGGTAATTGCCCGGAAGGTGAATCGTGCCGGACTGGCAGATATTTTGGGGGAAGCGGGCGCAGTAAATGTCCAGGGAGAGAATCAACAGAAACTCGATGTTTATGCCGACAGTGTAATCTATCGCCTGTGCGACCATACGGGCCGTTTGTGCATTATGGCCTCTGAGGAGCATGAAGAGTTACTGACAATTCCGGCGCGATATGAGAAGGGGAGTTACGTGTTGGTTTTTGATCCGCTAGATGGATCTTCCAATATTGACGTTAACGTAAGCATTGGCACGATTTTTGGCATTTATCGCTGCATTGATCCCGACAATCGCGGGCGGATTGAAGATGTCTTGCAGTCTGGGCGGAAATTGATTGGCGCCGGATACATCTTGTTTGGTTCAAGCACGATGATGGTCTACAGCACGGGAAGTGGTGTGCATGGCTTTACGCTTGATCCAGAGATTGGCGAGTTTTTGTTGTCTCATGAGAATATGATGTTGCCGGAGCCGCCAGGCTATTTCAGCATCAATGCATCTTACTATAATCGTTGGACGCCTGGGGTGCAGAAATATTTGCGCTGGCTGCAAGGGCAAGAGATAGATTCGCCGCCACCGTTGTCGTCACGTTACATTGGTTCGCTGGTGGCTGATTTTCACCGTAATTTGCTGCGAGGAGGCATTTTTTGTTATCCGGCGGAAGTGGACAAGCCCAACGGTAAAATTCGGTTGCTGTATGAGGCGGCGCCCCTGGCCTTTTTGATGGAACAGGCAGGGGGACGCGCCACGGATGGGCAACGGCCGATTCTGGATATTGAGCCAACGGAAACACACCAGCGAACGCCATTTTATGCCGGCAATCGTTGGTTGGTGGAGAAGGTGGAGCAATTTATTGGTGAAGAGCAGTTGGAGTTCGCGTGATGGTGGAGGATGAGGGAATACGGCCGTTTCCCCCTCTTCACGTTTTCCTGAGAAATGGATAAATCCATTGACGCCTTTTTGGGGGCATGTTATACTTTTTTTGCCACCAGAGTGGTTTTCGTGTATATGTCCTCACCACGAGATATGACCGATAATATGGGTTCATCAATCAACCCGGTCAGGTTTATTAAATTCAAACCCCCATCATGGTTAATAACGGCAAAATAATTGCGCGCAAATAGGGTGGATGAGCGACTTCACTAAACATTCGGAGTGTCTTACTACTTAAACTATTTTATACCTGCCACGCGACGGTTTTGTGGGGTAGCATTTGAGATTGCCCCTCTTACCTCAAGAACTTGGTTCCCAAAATTTTGGCGAATTTTATGATGTAATGCCCACATTTTATGAAGGTGGTGTGTTGCTACCAATCGCTAATCCCGTGAATTGGAGAGTACAGGATGGATATAGCAGAGCTTGAAGCAATGAAAATCGGCGAGTTGCGAGACATCGCCCGTGAAAAGAACATTAGCGGCTTCAGCACGATGAAAAAACAAGACCTGATCTATCAGATCATGCGAGCCAATGCGGAAGCAGAGGGTTTCGACTTTCGGGGCGGTGTCTTGGAAATCGTTGAAGATGATAAACAGAACATGGGATTTTTACGATCCCAGAACTACTTACCTGGCACAGATGATATTTACGTCTCCAGTTCCCAAATTCGTCGTTTAGGACTGCGCAATGGCGATATGGTGCTGGGACAGGTACGTGTTCCCAAAGAAAATGAAAAGTATTACAGTCTGCTGCGTGTTGAATCCGTCAATGGCATGAGCCCGGATTTAGCTAAGAAGCGACCCCGATACGAACATTTAACCCCCATTTTCCCAGACCAAAAATTAAGATTAGAAACGAACCCCAATATTCTTTCTACCCGCCTGATTGATCTGATTTCCCCCATTGGGCGTGGGCAGCGTGGGTTAATCGTTTCCCCACCCAAGGCCGGCAAGACCACTGTGTTAAAGGATATGGCTAATGGCATTTCCGAAAACTACACAGATATTCACCTCATGGTGGTGTTGATCGGTGAGCGCCCTGAAGAAGTGACCGATATGCAGCGCTCTATTGAGGGCGAAGTTGTTAGCTCCACCTTTGACGAACCGGTACGGCAGCACTGCCGCGTGGCGGAAATGGCTTTGGAACGGGCCAAACGCCTGGTTGAAGGCGGCCGAGACGTGGTTGTTTTGCTGGACTCTATCACCCGCCTGGCTCGCGCCTACAACCTGACGGTGCAGCCCAGCGGGCGCACGCTTTCCGGTGGTCTGGACCCATCCGCTCTGTATCCGCCGAAGCGTTTCTTTGGCGCGGCGCGTAATCTGGAAGAAGGCGGCAGCCTGACCATTATCGCTACCTGTCTGGTGGATACCGGCAGTCGTATGGACGACGTGATTTATGAAGAGTTTAAGGGCACGGGCAATATGGAACTGCTGCTTAGCCGTCGCCTGCAAGAACGCCGTATTTTCCCGGCGTATGACATCGAACGTTCCAGCACCCGCCGCGAAGACTTGCTGTTGTCTGGCGACGAATTGGCGCGGGTTTATACCATGCGCCGCATGTTGGGCCATCTGATGGATACACCCGGTTATGACATCAGCAGCGCCACGTCGGCCGTTTTCCAGCGGATGCGCGGCACAAAGACAAATTACGAGTTCCTGGAATCTCTTACTAAAGATATGATGTAAATTGCTGCGTCGGGTGTGTGGCGTGGCGCGAAAGCGTGGCGCGAAAGCGTGGTGTGAAAATGGATCGTGCTTCCTGAACGGGAGTTGAGAAAGCGGGTCAGGCTTCCCTGGCCCGCTTTTGCGCTTCTAAGGCTTTATGATAGCATCCTGTTCGCTTAAGGGAAGAAGAAATTATGGATGAAGAAAAAAACCTTATCGAAAGAGGAGGCGGTTACGTGGTCTTGTTGATTGTCACGGCCGTTCTCTTTTTTGGTTGGCGCGCTGGCCTGGTAGGGGGGCTGAACGAGGCGGTGGAAGCGGAAGGTGAAACGGCCGTTTCCACATCCCCATCGTTAATCACCAACGTTACAGCCTCCACTACCACCGACCAGGCCGTTGCCT
>CALFEW010000487.1 GCA_937958365.1 uncultured Chloroflexota bacterium
GACAGTGTAACGGCCGTTGTTATACTTTTCCTCAATATTTGTTTGTCTGCGCTCGTTTGTAGGAGCCAATTCACCTGAAGGAGAATCCCACATGTCTGTAGCTGATATTTTCAACAACATGCCTAGCAGTTTTAACGCCGAAAAAGCTGGCGATCTGAACGCCAACGTCGTTTTTGATTTGTCCGGGGATGGGGGCGGGGCCTGGACTGTGGCCGTCGCCAATGGCAAAGCTGACGTCACCGAAGGCGCAGCGGCCAACGCCACGGCTACCATTCGCATGGCTGCCGCCGATTACGAAGACATGACCAGCGGCAAGCTCAATCCGATGATGGCCTTCATGTCCGGCAAGATCAAGGTCGAAGGCGACCTGAACACGGTTATGAAGTTCCAGACGTTGTTTGGGATGGGATAACGGCCGTCAGCCAATCAATTTAAGCCATTGAAGTCCCCGGCGTTTCCCAAAGCGCCGGGGACTTTTTTGCTCATGGACAAGTCCCCGGCCCCTCCTTTATAATAGCTTTACACTGTGAAACTCATATTCAAAGATGGCCCTTAACTAACCGGGGACGGTTAGCGGTCTGAGCAAAGCCTGATTTCAGTTTTGGAACAGGCTTTTTTGATAATAGGGTCTGGCAGTAAATTTCAACTCAAGGAGCATTACCCGATGGACAGCAAGACCTATATTGAACTAGAAGAAACCTACAGCGCTCACAACTATCACCCGTTGGATGTGGTTATTGAACGGGGTGAAGGGGTTTGGGTGTATGATGTAGACGGCCGTAAATACCTGGATTGTCTCAGTGCGTATTCGGCCGTCAACCAGGGGCACTGCCACCCCAAAATCCGGCAGGCGGCCATAGAGCAGATGGGGCGCGTCACCCTCACCTCACGCGCTTTTCGCAATGACCAGATGGGACCCTTTTTGCAAGAGTTGTGCCAGCTTAGCGGCTATGAAATGGCCCTGCCGATGAATTCAGGCGCGGAAGCGGTGGAAACGGCCGTCAAAGCCGCGCGCAAATGGGGCTACGAAACCAAAGGCGTGCCGGATGGTCTGGCGGAAATCATTGTCTGTCGCGGGAATTTTCACGGCCGTACCACCACCACCGTCGGCCTCTCCACTGAAGAAAGCTACAAGCGCCACTTCGGCCCCTTCACCCCCGGTTTTGTGACGGTTCCTTATGGCGATACGGCCGCTTTAGAAGCGGCCATCACACCCAACACTGTCGGCTTCCTGGTAGAGCCAATTCAGGGCGAAGGCGGCGTGGTCATGCCGCCAGAAGGCTATCTGGCCGAAGCGGCCAACATTTGCGCCCATCACAACGTCTTGTTCATCGCCGACGAGATTCAGACCGGGCTGGGGCGCACCGGCGCGCTGTTTGCCAGCCAGCACGAAGGCGTGCGTCCGGACATCACCATCATCGGCAAGGCTCTGAGCGGCGGTTTTTACCCGGTCTCGGCCGTGCTGACAGACCTGGACGTGTTGGGGCTGTTCCAGCCGGGCGACCACGGCAGCACCTTTGGCGGCAATCCTTTGGCTTCGGCTATTGGCCGGGCGGCGCTTACGGTTATCGTGGAGGAGAATCTGGTGGAGCGTTCGCGGGAATTGGGCGCGTATTTCAAGGGGCGTCTGGCGCGCATCGAAAGCGACGTGATCAAAGAAGTGCGTGGCAAGGGGCTGTTTATTGGCGTAGAGCTAACGGTGGCGGCACGGCCGTTCGCCGAAGCGCTGCGCGAGCGCGGAATTTTGTGCAAAGAGACCCATCAAACCGTGCTGCGTTTCGCCCCGCCGCTGGTCATCACCAAAGAGGAGATTGATTGGGCCATGACCCACATCGAGGCGGTGCTGATGACCGAAAAGGTGGC
>CALFEW010000488.1 GCA_937958365.1 uncultured Chloroflexota bacterium
ACGGCCGTTCACGTGCCAGGCGTAATACACGTTGATATTGTCCTGCTCGGCGGCCTGTTCGCCCAGGAAAACCTTGACGTAGGAGGCTGTGCCATGCGTGCATTCGGCCGCGCCGGGCGTGCGGCAGCCGTGGCCGAACAGCGCCGACTGCTGGTCGGCGATCATCGCCAGGACGGGCACATCGGCGGATTGGCCGTTGGGGGCATGGATATGCAGGCTGCCAAAGTCGTGGATGGTGGGTACGGCCGTGGGCAGCGCGTCGGCGGGCACGCCCAGCCAGTCCAGCCATTCGGCCCAGTAAACCTGCCGGCGAAAATCGTAGAGGCCGGTGGCTTGCACCAGGGAAGTGTCCATCAGGTGGGCGGACGGCCGTCCCAGGGCGCGAATGAGCCAGGCGGCGGAGAGGCCGACTTGCAAATTGTGGTTGTGGGCGGCTTCGCGCACGGCCGTCTGGTGTTTCAGCCGCCAGGCCAGGTGCAGGGCGGCCATGTAGGGGCCGGGCGGATAGCCCAGGCGGTAGGTGGCTGTGGTGGCCAGGGGCCAGCGTTTCAGGTCGTCGAGGATGGGTTGGACGCGCAAATCTTGCCAGGTGATGGCGTGGGCCAGGGAACGGCCGTTGCGCCGGTCCCAGACAAATTCGGTGTTGCGCTGGCTGGTGATGCCGCAGGCGGCAATCTCGTCGGGGCGAATGCCTGCTTTGCCGATGGCTTCGGTAATTGCCGCCGCCACGCCGCAGGCCACGGCGTCCGGGTCTTGCTCCACCCAGTTGGGCTGCGGATACAGCCGTTCCAACGGCCGGTAGGCATAACCGTGAACCTGCCCTTCGCGGTCCAAAATGACTGCCTTGCTGCCGCTGGTTCCCTGGTCAATGCCGAGTAAGAATGGTTTAGACATAAGTGTGTGGAGATGAGAGACTGGAGAATCTTCAGTCTTCAGTTTTCAGTTTTCACGGCAGCAAGTCGCTCAGCCGCCGGATGACATAGGTCGGTTGAATGGACGATTGGGCCAGGGCGGCTTCACTGGTCGCTCCGGTCAGGGTGAGTGCGCCGGCCATGCCTGCGTCTAAACCCATCAAGACGTCGGTTTCTAATCGGTCGCCGGTCATAATACAGCGTTCTGGCGGTAAATCCAACAGCGTGAGAATCGCTTCGGCCATGTAATGCGAAGGTTTGCCGACGACCGCTTCGACCTGTTTGCCGGTGCAAGCTTCGATGGCGGCGATCATGGCGGCGGCATCCGGTTCGCCGCCGCCGGGGACCGGGCAGTAGCGGTCGGCGTTGGTGGCGAAGAAGCGCGCTCCGTGGCGGATGGCGTCGAAGGCGATTTGCAGTTTGCGGTAGGTGAAGGTGCGGTCGAAACTGGCGATAACGGCGTCTACGGCCGTTGCCTCTTCCGTCAGTTCAAACCCGGCGCGGCGCAGTTCGCCGCACAACGATTCCTCCCCCACCACAAACAACCTGGCCCCCGGCATTTGCTTTTGCAGGAAATCGGCCATGACGTAGGAGGAGTTGATCACATCTTCCGGCGGCGTGGGCAGGCCCAGCCGCGTCAATTTAGCTGCATATTCCTCGCGGGTGTGCGAGGGATTGTTGGAGAGAAAAACCGTGCGTTTGCCCAGGCTGCGCAGGTGGGTGATGGTGGAAACGGCCGTTGGCAGCATCGCCTCCCCCAAATACACCGTCCCATCCAGGTCAAAAATGTAAGCGTCGTAGAAACTATCTGGAGTAGACATAGGTATTCCGTAATCCGTAATCCGTAATCCGTATTCCGTATTCCGTTGGCCCTCACGGCTTACGGAATACGGCTCACGGCTTACGGCTCTTATCCCTTCACGCCGCTGCTTGTGGCGCTTTCCACAAAGAAGCGTTGGCCGAAGATAAAGATAATCATCGGCGGCAGAATGGCGATGGCCGCGCCGGCCAGAATCAGGTTCGGGCTGTCGGAGGCGCGCCCGCGCAAGACGTTCAGCGAAAGCGTCAGGACGTGATTTTCCACGTTGCCGGTGTTGATGACAACCAACGGCCAGAAAAAGCTGTTCCAGGCGTACAAAAAGGTGAACGTCGCCAGGGTCGCCAGGGCGGGCGTGCTGGCCGGGATGAAAATGCGCAGCAAAATTTGCAGCCGCGACGCGCCATCAATCAGCGCCGCTTCTTCGATTTCTTTGGGGATGGTGATGAAAAACTGGCGCATTAAAAACGTGCCGTAAGCCGTAAACACCCAGGGCACAATCAGCGCCGCCAGCTTATCCACCCAGCCAATCGTCACCATGAGTTGGTAAAGCGGCGTGATCAGCACCACGAACGGGATCATGATGGTTCCCAGGTAGATCACAAACAATTTGTCACGGCCGGGAAAGCGCAGGCGGGCAAAGGCGTACCCCCCCAGAATGGACGTGGTAAGCTGCCCCAGAACCACCAAAATTGTGACCAGGGCGGTGTTGGACAGGCTGCGGTCCATGCCTTGCAAGGCCACAACCTCGCTGTAATTCTGTGGGTGGGCGGACAGTTCCTCGACGGGCTGGCTGAGGCGCACGTTTTGCAGCACTTCGCGGGAAAGGTCGTTGGGGTCGGCGAAACGGCCGTATGCCGTCTGGCTCACCTGAATCATCGGCACGATCTCGCCGTCAACCGGCACGTCCCACAATTTCTGCTCTTCGCCGTTCACGGTGATGGCTTCCTGGTTGGTAAAGCCGCCGCGTGGTTCCACTTCGCTGGCGGGCAGTTCGATGGTGACGGCCGGGTTGTTAGGGTCGGCGTAAACGCCGATGCGGATGTTGCTTTCGACCAGGACAAATTGTTCTTGACGGCCGTCTACGTCCACATAATAGAGCGGCAGCGGCTCATCAAACCCTTCAACTTCAATCGTCAGGGCATCACGGGGCAGCAGCCGGGGCGGGTAGCGGAAGGTGTCTTTTGGCAGCTTGAAAGAGGTGGTGAGCATATACAAAAACGGGAAGATCATCACAACAGCGAAGAAGATCAGCACCGCGTAAATCGTAATATGTTTGAGGATGTTGGTCAGTCGGTAAGATTTCATCACACTAGACTCCGTTCGCGTTTGTAATGGGACGCGGATGACGCGGATGGGGGCGGGTTTTCGCGGATTTTTGGAGGACATCAGCGAAAATCCGCTGTATCCGCGTTCATCCGCGTCCCATTCGCCTTTCAGGCATCATAGGATGAGCCGCTGGTGCGCTGGCGCTGGAATTGGAAGAGGGTTGCGCCGAAAATGATGACAAATAACACCCAGGCAATCGCCGAGGCGTAGCCCTGCTCGAAGCGCTGGAACCCCTTCTGGTACAAATACAAAACCAGGGTC
>CALFEW010000489.1 GCA_937958365.1 uncultured Chloroflexota bacterium
GCCCACGCCGATGGCTTTCGGGTCAATCTTCACCAACTCAGCCAGCGGGTCCTGCACGCGGCGGCCAATAGACACCGCGCCGCGCAGGGTCACGTCCAGGTCCGGCATCTCCTCGCGGGCCAGCTTGCTGGCGCTGTAGACGCTGGCTCCGGCTTCGTTCACCATCAGGTAATGCACATCCGTTAACTGCCGCGTTAATTCCGCCGCCAACTGCTCCGTTTCCCGTGAAGCTGTGCCATTGCCAATGGCCATGAGTGTGACGTGATGGCGCGCCACGAGCGTTGCCAATGTTTTGAGCGCCTCTTCCCATTTCTTTTGCGGCGCGTGGGGATAAATCGTCGTCGTTTCCAGCACCTTGCCCGTCGCATCCATGATCGCTATTTTGCTGCCGGTGCGGAAGCCAGGGTCAATCGCCAGGACGACATGGCCGCCCAGCGGTGGCTGGCTCAACAGCCCGCGCAAATTGTCGGCGAAGACGCGGATGGCGTGGGTTTCCGCCTTTTCTGTCAGGGTGCGGCGCACGTCGCGTTCGATGGCCGGCAGCAGCAGCCGCTGCGCCGCATCTTGCATGCAGAGTTGCAGCGGTTCGGCCAGCGGCGAATGGCGAAAATCGGGCCGGAAAATGCTGCGCATGGGCATCAACCAATCATTCTCGGCGATGGTCAGGCTGACGCGCAGCACTTTTTCCGTTTCGCCGCGATTGATGGCCAGAACTTGATGCGGCCGTAGGCGGTCTATGCGCGTTTCATACTCGTAATACAGCTCGTAGACGGCCTTTTCGTCGGCGGCGTTGTCAATCTTTTGACTGCGCAGCAGGCCGAATTGCAGCGCTTTTTCACGCACGCGCTGGCGCACGTCGGCGTTGTCGCTGATGGTTTCGGCGACGATGTCGTAAGCGCCGGCCAGGGCTTCGGGGATGGTGGGCGCGGCTTCAGTGAGGAAAGGTTCGACCAGTTCGTTGATGCTTTTGGTGCTGCGTGGCTGGGCCAGGATGAGGGCGGCCAAGGGTTCCAGCCCTTTTTCGCGGGCGATGGTGGCCCGCGTGCGCCGTTTGGGTTTGTAAGGCTGGTAAAGGTCTTCCAGGGTGGTCACTGTGGTAGCGGCAAGCAGGGCGGCGTGTAATTCCGGGGTCATCTTCTCCTGTTCGGTGATGGAGGCGATGATGGTTGCGCGCCGTTCGTCGAGGGTGCGGAGGCGGTTGACTTGTTCCTCGATGGCTCGGATTTGTTCTTCGTCCAGGCTGCCGGTGGCTTCTTTACGGTAGCGGGAGATGAACGGGATGGTGTTGCCGGAGTCGAGGAGTTCGATAACGGCCGTGACTTGTGACGGCCGTATGGACAGGGCGTGAGCAATTTGTTCTGGATGAGTCATAGGGCAGAATTATAAAGCAGAGCGCCGCGCACGTCATGGGCTAAGCGCCAAGGGCCAGGCGTCAACGTCGGGCAATCGGTTCCAGATAACTGTCCAACAGCGCATCCAACTGGGCAAACGACTCGAACACGAAGAAAATAGGGTTAAAAGCATACACGGTTTTCGGAATCCGGGCGATGTACTCAATCTCAAACGGCGCGATCAACACTTCGCCGCCGAAATAGCCCGTGCGGGCGATGCCCAGATCGTCGTACAAGGCGCGGACGACGTTCCAGCCCTGGTCCTGCGAAGACATCTCGCCCCGCTGGTGCAGCCGGTTAATCCCCGCGATGATGCGGTCTACGTCCGTTTTGTGCTGCGCGAATTGGGCGCAGATTTGCGTGTAGACGTTACCAGCGTTGTAGGCCACCACGTCGTCGCGGTCCAGCCGGTACAGTTCCATGATGGTGTTTGCCAGTTCGCCGCGCCCGGAGATGATGCCCGCGCCAAAAATTTTGATGCGATCCTCTTCCATCACCAGGCCAAACTCGGTGCTGTACCAGGCCAGTCGTTTGATGACTTCGCGTTCGGTTTCGGTGGCTTTCAGGTAGGCGGGGGCGAATTTGTCTTCCAGGCGGGCGTAAAAGTCTAGCGTCAGGTAGGGCAGGTGGCCGAAAATGTCGTGGAACATGTCTGGTTCCGGCGTGAATTTGATCTGGTCGTGGCTGCGCAGGTAGTCGGTGATGAGGAAGATGCGTTGAGCGAATTTGGCGTACCAGTCGTCGGCTTTGGTGTAGCGCACGGCCGTGCGTTCAATGCGCCAGCCGGTGCGCGGTTGAATGCGCTCGTTCAGGTGGGCGATGGAGGGGATGCGCTTCGGGTCTAATTGCAGCAACTCCAGCCCGGCCGTGAATTCCCGGCACAAATGCTCCAACAGGTGGGGCTGGACTACGCCATCGTATAATTCGGCCCAAATGGCGTGCTGTTCGGGCGTGAAGGTGATGTCTTGGGTAACGGCCGTATACTCTTCTTCACGGTTGCGAATGACTTCACCAATATCGCCTGTGTACCACTCTTTTTTTTCTTCAGTTTTATTCATGACTTGCGCTCCTGGGAAGATTTCGGATTTCGGATTGTGGATTTCGGAATGGAAGCTATTCAGCGCCACGCGCCAGACTTAATCTGCGTATCAGAGATGGTGTGCGGCCATCTCCTACCCCTGATTTTGAATATTGCCGCGTGTTTTGCGCGTGGCTCTGGGCAATGGAAGATTGGCGCTACGGTCAGGACCCGTCGGCGCAGGTGGGAATGGGGATGAACAATTCGCGCTCTATGGCTTGCCCGTCGTCGGAGACCACCCGGCCGACGCCGATGATGACGCCGCCACCGCTGTTCACAGTGAAGGTATGGCTGGTTGAAGTAGGACCGACCAGGAATTGACCGTTCCAATAATAGCGGTAACGGCCGTTTCCGCCCTGTCCTTGCATAAACACATTGAGTCGCCAGCCGCTGCCGCTGCATTGGGCCGTGCCCGGCAGCGTCCAGAGGTCTAGCTTGAGCGACGTAATGGGGCCGCCGACGGCCGTTGGCGACGCGGTGGCTGCGTTGTTGGTGGGCGCTGCGTCGGTGTACGTGTAAACGGGCAACGTGGATAGGTCGCCGTCCCACTGCAACAGCGGCTGGAAGATAAAACCGGCCACCTCGCCGTTGTCTACAAATAGCCAGTTGCGCACTTCAGAGCGCCCCAGCACTTGTAGCTGTTCGCCCAAAGCCACCACGGCCAGTTCCGGGCTGTTGGTACGCGGGCTGGCGAAAATGGAGGCGTCCTCTTTGGCGAAGGCGATGTCTGTCGCCAGGATTGGCCCGGTGACG
>CALFEW010000490.1 GCA_937958365.1 uncultured Chloroflexota bacterium
GTTCAAAATCACCTTCGGGTCGTTCAAAGTTACCTTCGGTGGGGAAACGGCCGTCACCCCGCCCTTCCCCCCGGCCTAGCTGATCCAACAGACTCGTCTGCGCCAGCGCCACCGTCGCCCCAACAACCACCAGCGCCGCCGCCAAAATCATGAGCGTTCGTAAAATGATTTTCATGCCTGCACCTCAGTCGCCGGTTTCCGCCGATTAGGCAGCAGCGGCGCGACGACATAGCGCTTCGTCGTGTTCACAATCCAGCGCCAATGCAGCGCCACATGCAGCCCCAGAATAATCAACGCCCAATCGGCCGTCAACGAATGCAGCCGCCGCCACATAAAACCCGGCTCCAGCCGGATACCCAAGAGCGGCAGCGCCACCTCCGAAATCATGATCCCGGTGAAGATCAAAATGGTCATGTCCACAAAAAACAGCCAGTTCAGGACATAATTGAGCCGCGATTGCGCCGCCACTTTCTTAAAGAAGCGCTTCGTCAGGGCCACAATCCAATCCCAGTGCAGCAACAAATGCACAACAACGGCCGTGCCAAAAGCAATGCTCAACCACTCGTGGATGGCAATCCCGGTCATACGCGGATCCATCGCCGCCAGAAACGCGACGAAAATGATCAAATCTATTAAAAAGTTGGTTTTAGTCAGGCCGAATTTTTTCTTTTTTGTTTTCATGTGGCTCTATTACCTCTCGTTGGTTACGTTTTGGACAGGGCTTATCTAGCGAAACATCATCTCTACATGATGGCTTTTTAGATCGATTTGTAAAAAACAATTCGCTCGCTATGAACCTTGCCCGTCAATACAAGAGGATAACGGTCACTTGTTCAGAATCTATAAAGATGTTGTTAAGACCTGGACTATTGTTTAAACTGTGCTGCGCATCCCCAACGAAACCCCGTGTAAGACCGCCCCAATGGACGATACGGTGCAATCCGTGGCAAAATCACCTGTGCTGCCGCTGCAAACTGCGCACCTGCAACTCCTGCGCCCGCAGCGCCTTAATGCCGCTCACCGCCGCCTGCGCCGCCGACAGCGTCGTCATCAGTGGCACATTGTGGCGGATGGCCGCCGCATACATCGCCTGCTGGTCGGCGTAGGCTTGCTGTCCCAATGGCGTATTGATGATAAGCTGCACCTGCCCACCGCTGATCACGTCCACCGTCGTCGGGCCGGGTTGGAACGCCTTCTGCACGATTGTCACCGGCAGCCCCACTTTTTGCAGGGCGGCCCCCGTGCCGCCCGTCGCATACAAGCCAAAGCCCATCCGATGCAAATCCCGCGCCAGCTTCAACGCCGCCGACTTGTCAAAATCATTCACTGTGATGAGCGCCGCGCCGCTCGTGGGCAGCTTCACGCCCGCCGCCAACTGCGCCTTGGCAAAGGCATGGCCGAAATGGGCCGCATGACCCATCACCTCGCCCGTGCTGCGCATCTCCGGGCTGAGGCGAATATCCGCGCCCGGCAGTTTGTTAAAAGGCAGCACCGCCTCCTTGACAAAAAAGCCAGCCACCTCCGGCGTGCGCGTGAAGCCCAATTCGGCCAGCGTTTTGCCCGCCTGCACCTGCGCCGCAATTTTGGCGATGGGCGCGCCCGTCGCCTTGCTGACAAAGGGCACGGTACGGCTGGCCCGCGGATTCACCTCAATCACGTAGACCACGTCGTCCTTGATGGCGTATTGCACGTTCATCAGGCCGCGCACGCCCAGCGCCCGGCCCAATTTTTCGGTGTAATCCTCGATGATGCTCAGGTGGTAGCGGCTGATTTTGTACGGTGGCAGCACGCAGGCGCTGTCGCCGGAATGCACGCCCGCCTCTTCGATGTGCTGCATCACCCCGGCGATGACCACGCGCTCGCCGTCGGCCACGGCGTCTACGTCTACCTCGAAGGCGTCTTCGATGAACTGGTCAATCAGCACCGGATTGCCCGGCGAGACCTGCGCCGCCTCTTGCAAGAAGCGCAGCAGGGCCTCGTCGTCGTAGGCAATCGCCATCGCCCGACCACCCAGGACGAAAGACGGCCGTACCAGCACCGGATAGCCTATCTTCGCCACCACCTGCCGCGCCTCGTCCAATGAATGGGCCAATCCCCACTGTGGATGGTCTATGTCCAGCGCTTGCAGCAGCGCCCCAAACCGGCCGCGATCTTCGGCCAGGTCTATGGCGTCCGGTGGCGTTCCCCAAATCGGAACCCCGGCGGCGTGCAGGCGGGCGGTCAGGTTGATGGGCGTCTGCCCGCCAAACTGCACGATGACGCCTTCCGGCCGTTCCACTTCCACCACGTTTAGCACGTCCTCAAAGGTCAACGGCTCAAAGTACAACCGGTCGGCGGTGTCGTAATCGGTACTCACCGTTTCCGGGTTGCAGTTGACCATGATCGTCTCGAAGCCCAATTCGCGCAGCGCCCAACACGCCTGCACGCAGCAGTAATCAAACTCGATGCCCTGCCCGATGCGATTCGGCCCGCCGCCCAAAATCATCACCTTGCGCCGGTCGGTGGGATTGGCCTCGCAGCCGCTCTCATACGTCGAGTAAAGATAAGGCGTGTGGGCGGCAAACTCCGCCGCACACGTATCCACCCGATAATAGGCCGGCACAATCCCCATCTCCTGCCGCCGCCGCCGCACCTCAGCCTCCGTCACACCCATCAACCGGGCAATCGTCTCATCGGCCACCCCCATGCGCTTCGCCCGCCGCAGCCAGTTGACCATTGACCATTGACCATTGACCATTGACCATTCTTCTTCCAGGTCCAAAACCGCCCGCATCTGCGCCAAAAACCAGGGGTCAAAGCCGGTCAGTGCGGCGATTTCTTCATCGGGCAGGCCAGACAGCATGGCGGCAGTGACTTGCGATAGGCGATTGGCCGTCGCCACATGGAGCGCGGGCGTCCCGCCCGCAGAATTGGCAGGCGGGACGCCTGCGCTCCCAGGGCCGAG
>CALFEW010000491.1 GCA_937958365.1 uncultured Chloroflexota bacterium
GACAACTTAAAGCGACAGATCAGCACATCTTGAATAGCTTCAAGCGGCAATCCCACACAAACAAACTTGAGGTTTTTCTTGCTTCGGCCGTAACGCGGGGGGGCGTAAAGTTCCCCGGCATCACGCAACCGATTGAGGATTCGGGTGGTCTGGCGTTCCTCGCGGCGAACTCTTTGGGCCAGGCGCTCGTTACGGTACCAACAAATACCGTCATCGTCAGCCCAATCTGCCAGCGCCAAAAGCGCAACCTGGTTTGTTCCATCAAGATTGGAATGGTCCCACACGCGGGACTGGGTTTTGATGCTCATGCGTTCCTCCTGCACGGTCGCCCGTAGCGACCACGCGGAAACGCAAAAACATCAGGTTGTCGTTTGACATCCTTTCTCATTTCTGCTATCCTCCCCAATGAAAAGCCGCAGAGGGATACAAAATCCCCCTCCCCACTAAAGGGGCGCTTTTCCTGGGCGTACAAAAGCGGCTTCCTACGAAATTTAAACGGCTGATTGTTTCCTGGGCAATCGGCCGTTTCAGTTTTAAATCCCACCTGACTGAATCGGTCCGGTGAGAGTAAAACGATTGTACCAAATACAGTGCCAATTGCCATAATCATAAACCTCTGAAACGTAATGAAACGATAATGAGCAAAAAAACTTGCCCCATTGAGGCAAGTTTTTGTTTAAGCTATTGAGCTACTTTGACTTTCGGGTTCCAGTAAAACCCTGCGCGTGGACGAGAGATTAGAACGGTTACGCCATTCAGAGGATCGCCATCTTTCGCCACAACTATATCTAAAACCTCGTTCCGCAGCCGGGAGACTTGTGCTTTGAAATATTCAGATATTCTGACAGGGTCTTTCAGTTTCATCAGGGCGGCCAGGTCTGCGTACTTCTCGCGCATCCGCTCATCGGCAACCAAATAACGTGCTAAATCCATATAGTTAAGAATCTTATCTGGGTGCAACAAGAACACCACATAAATGTCAAACAGCTTATGCGGGATCTCGAAAGGCTCACCCCGATAAAACGCCAACTGGTTTTCCATGTCGGCCTCAAAAGGCCCAACTTTGGCGATGCCTAGCCGACTTGTCACGGTCATCACCAACTCGGCGATGTCCACCGGCTTGTAGTGAAGGTTCGTCTTTTCGAGATAGTCGGCGGCCCCCTGCCGTAGGGCTTCTACGGCCGTTTCATAACTAGGGTAAGCGGTTAAGACGAAAATCTCAGTTGCGGGGAACTCTGCCCGGCGTTGCAAAACGCCAATCCCATCTACCCCTGGCATTCTGAGGTCTAACACCATAGCATCATAAATCGTTTCGCCTGTTAGCTTACGAAGAGCCTCTTCGCCACCGTAAGCCACCTCCACACTGTGACCCTTGTGCCGAAATCCTGCGGCAATGAGGTTGCAGACTTCGGCCTCATCATCAACTACGAGAATTTTCATACGTCCCCCTACTGCTTTGGGATAAGAATAGTAAAAACGCTTCCATGGTCTATTGTGCTTTCGGCAGAGATTCTGCCACCATTTCGTTCGATTATACTGTAAGCAACCGACAAACCAAATCCACTGCCGGTTGGTTTAGTTGTAAAGAACGGCTCAAACATTCGAGCTTTTTGTTCGTTGCTCATGCCTGCGCCGTTGTCGGCAATTCGGATGATCGAAAAAGCCCCGTTTTCGATGGTTTCTATGTGCAGGCAGCCATTCTGCCGTCCACGTAGCGCATCATAGGCATTATCCACTATGTTCGTCACGACCTGCACCAGGTCGCTCGGTGAAGAAACACGAGCTTGAACGTGCGCACCCAACTGCAACTGGAGTTGAATCCTCTCGTCCGCCAGTTTCTGCCCAGAAAGCAAGATGGCTTTATGGACAGAATCGTTCACGTCTACAATTTGCTGCTGGCCGGCTGATGGGCGCGTGAACATGGTGATGGATTTTACCACCTCGCCTAAATAGGCGGTTCTCTCCTTCGCCATACGTAGGTACGGGTCTATCTCATCGTTTGGGGCGTAATTTGTGTACGCCCCAAGTGCCCCCATCACAACCTGGAGCGGGTTGTTGATCTGGTGGGCGATGGATGCCGACATGCGCCCCAGCGCAGCCATGCGTTCCTGGGTGATGATAACCTCAAGCTGCTGCTGGTTTTGCTGGCGCTGTTGATTTATTTGCAGACCGGCCGCCAGACCAGACACAATGTACTGCATTTTGACGAGATGGTTGGGTGAGTAAAAGTCATCCTCATCTCGTTCGCCACATAACCAGTAGCCGCGCACACCATCCTGGTACAGCATAGGCAAAACCATCCTGACCCACTCTGGCTGCGCGCCGCCCGCAGGGATGTGCCTGGGCGTGTTACCCAGGTGTTTTACCTCTTCTTGTTTTACGCCGTCGCCGCGAGCAAACAGCATCCGGAAACCACCCTCCTGCAAGATGTAAACGGCCGTTTTTTGTATGCCTACCTGTTCGCAAAAAGACAAGACGTACCGTTCCATTTCAGCCAGGTCACTAAATCCGGCCAGGTCGCTGGCCAACTTTTTGGTCAGCTCGTCAATGGCCACGTCCAGCCTGCCATACAGCAGCCAATTAACAAAGTTCTCAAACGGCCGATACAAAACAGCGGTCATCAGTAATAGAAAAACGGCAATAAACGCATTCGCAACCACCTGCGAGGCTGACCAACCTCGGTGTTTCCCGATGATCAGGGCTAACATGATAAGCAAGATCGTCCCAAAGCTGCTAAACCCCAGGATAACTACACTCTGGCGCGCAATGCGCTCCAAAGCCCCCAGGACACCACGATAATTGGCGTAAATGTAAAATACCGGCCAGATGAGTAGCATAACTGATACAAACGTGGTGTAGAGCAAACTGGGCGTGTCTGTTTGGCCGGATACCGACATCCAGATCAGCCCTGGAAGCCAGGACAAGATGTTACCGACCATCATAA
>CALFEW010000492.1 GCA_937958365.1 uncultured Chloroflexota bacterium
CCCACAACACCATTGATTCCAGATTCGTTAACGGTTCTTCGCGCCACAAACCCATGTTATCTTCGATTGCAGTCGCTACACGTTCTATTTTCTTTTTGGGGAAATCAGTCTCTGGTAAAAATTCGCGGGCAAATTTGGCCCCTTCAATGGGATGCGCATCACCGGCGGACTTGCGCACATCGTGCAGCCAGGCGGCCGCTTCTACTACTTTTAAATCTGCGCCGGTCATCTCTCCCAATCGCATAGCCAGCGTTACGACAGATTGAACGTGTTCCCAGCGGTAGTTAAACGAGGCGTTATCCAGACTGCCAAAGCGGTCAACAATTTCTTGTTCCGTGGCCTGCTGCATGGCCTTGCGCACGGCTTTACGCCAATCTGGACGAGTATCGGTATTGTTCTTTAGTTTGGGCATGGGGTGAGTGATTGATGGTGCGTATGATAGGACAGTTAATTTGTGGTGTGTTTAGAAAAGATTAAAGACTGAGGATTATAAGGGTACAATCCTCAGTCTTTAAGGATGTTGCCAGGAATCAGCAGGTAGGTTAAACGGCCGTTCGGCGCGGAGCCAACGCTTCTTCAACGAGTCTTTCCATGAGCGTGTCGGACTCGACGGGTGTTCTTTGCCACTGGCGGCTGTCGGCAATCTCGTCCAGGATCATCGCGGCGAGGGCGTCTTGTTCCCATTCCGGCAAGCGATTGGCCTCGGCGAATGCTTTCTTCAATAATTTTGTCATAGATAGATACCTCCTTACTTCAGTCCTCTTCCAGAACTGCAATAATATTTTCACGGCACATTATACACGATAAGGCAAGCGTCCGATCCGCCAATAATCTGACATTTAGAATTAACTGCGAGCCTGTAACGATACTACCCTGTCAACCCCACGAGTTCTAAAGACCCGAAAATTATTTAGTTGGCCCAGGGATACGGCCGTTGCGGTTCCACCCCATAATACAATTCCACAATCCGTCGGAAAATGGGCGCAGCCACGGCCGAGCCTTCCCCGGCATTTTCAACCATCACCACGATGGCAATTTCTGGCTGCTCGATCAGCGTTCCATCGGCGCGAGTGTAAGGGGCTGACGGCGCGTAGCCGGCAAACCAGGCGTGGGAGGTGCGCGGCGGGTCTTCAGCTGTGCCCGTTTTGCCCGCCACCGGAACCGGCAAATCTACAAACTGGAACGTCGCCGTGCCTGATGGGCTGTTGGTTACGTCATACATGGCCCCTTGCAGGGTGGCAATCTGGTCCGGCGTGATGGGCAGTTCGCCGCGCACCTGCGCTGGCCACGGCTCTTCCGGCGCGCCGCCGCCCGCGCCAATACGGTCTACCACTGTCGGGCGGTACAGTGTGCCGCCGTTGGCGACGGCCGCAACCACATCCACCATTTGCAGCGGCGTCACCTGCACGTACCCCTGTCCAATCGCCATGTTCACGGCATCGCCGGGAACCCAGCCCTCGCCCACGTTGTTGATTTTCCATTCCGGGCTGGGAATTAACCCGGCCGATTCGCTGATCTGAATGCCGGTTTCCTGGCCCAGGCCAAAGCCTTTCGCCACGTCCGGCAAGAAGTTGCTGTCGAATTGGTCCAGATTGAGTCCGGCGTCATAAAAGCAGCTATTGCAAGAGACCACCAGCGCCTGCCGCATACTGATGGTGCCGTGGCCGCCTTCTAGCCAATCGTACTTGACGAAATTGTCGCCCAGCCCGCGCCAGCTTCCGACGCTGGTGTAGCGGCTGTCGGCCGTGTACAGGCCGCTCTTGAGGGCGGCCGAAAGGGTGATGATTTTGAAGAGCGAGCCGGAAGGGTAGGCGCCCTGGGCGACACGGTTGAGCAACGGCCGTCCTGGGTCATTCAGTACGGCGTTCAACTCCTCGTCCAGTTCCGGCCGGTCGGCGTCGAATACCGCCGGGTTATAGGTCGGATAACTGGCCATGGCGCGGATAGCCCCGGTGTTCACGTCCATCACCACCACCGACCCGGCGCTGGCTGCCGGATAGGTTTGGATGGCTTCGGCCAGGGCTTGTTGCACGGCCGTCTGGAAATCGTTGTCTATGGTTGTGAAAATGCTCCGCGCTTGCTGTGGCGCGCGCTCGGCGATGGTCGTCACGTATTCGCCGCTGGGGCCAACGACCGTCAACGTGCCGCCGCGATCGCCGTTTAAATACTCTTCACCCCATGCTTCCAAACCGGCCAGACCCACTTGCTCATCGCCGCTGTAGCCCTCGGCGATGTAGCTGTCTACAGTTTCGGCCGGGATGGGGCCAATGTAGCCCACCACGTGCGGCGCAACGCCATCGGCCGCGTACAGGCGCGTCAGCCGCTGTTCCGGCGGGGCCAGCCCTTTGCCGATGTAGGGCTGAAGCGTTGCCGCGTATTCCTGCATCACCGATTCGGGGATGTCGCCCAGAGGCCAGTACCAATCGGGCAGGGCCTGGGCATAAATTTCTTTGATTTCGGCCGGCGTCTTGCCCAATA
>CALFEW010000493.1 GCA_937958365.1 uncultured Chloroflexota bacterium
ATACGCCCAAAACGGATTCTGCGGCGGATTGTAACAATCGCCTTCGCTGCTCGTATCCACCCAGCCGGTCGCCAGCGCCGCCAGCGCATAAAACAGCGGCGGGTGATGGCCTTGCGCGTTGCAGCCCACGCCCTGCACCGGCAGCGCCTGGTGCTGCACCAGAGTTTGCACAAAACGATAATGGCGCAGTTCATCCGTCGCCTCGTGCAGCGGATTGATGACGCTGGCGGCAAACGCCAGCCCGACAAAAACGACCAGCACCAGGGCCATCGCCCGACGGCTCCAGGTCGTTGCAGTTCCAGGTTCCAAACTTACATCTCCAGATGTTTGCGCCACAGAGACACAGAGAACACGGAGGAATCTCAATCATGCATTCTCCGTGCCTCCGTGGTGAACTATTCTTGAATGTCTAATTGTACGTTGTCACGGCCGTCTACCGTCAGGATTCGCTCGCCGGTCATCGGGTCATACAGGCCAAAGGCAACGGCCGTGCCCGCCGCAGCGCTCAACTGATGGTATTGCGCGAACCGGTCGCCCGGCTGCAAATAAGTCACGTCCACCCACAAGCCATCATCGCCCGCCAGCAGACCGTCATCCGCGCCGAGCAAATGGGCAAATACGCTCAGGCGCGGCCCGGCGTACACCCCCGGCGGCGGCGGGTTGCTGATCAGCGGCATGGGCGGCAAATCCAGCGCTTCACCCACCTGCCAGACCAGCGTCAGGCGGCCGGTGATGGGGTCGTAGACGGCCGTTTCCACACACAACCCATTGACAAAACAGACAGCCTCGCCCGGCGGAAAATCATAGGCCACTTCATAAAACTGGTATGCGCCGATGGACGGCCGTTCGGCCAACAACGTGTAGGCTTCCGGCAAAAATTGCGGCGGCCCCGGCCATCCGGCCAACACAAGAGACGGTTGCAGCAAAATCGCCCGGTCGGCGTTATACCAGCGCGGCTGCACGGCCGTTTGCACATCAATATCCAGCGCCAACTGGTCCCAGGGACCGGCCAGCACGCTGCTCAGGCCCAGGTCGGTCACGTCTGGGTGGACGTTCAGGTAGTTAGCTGCTTCCTGCACATCCGACCGGTAGAGGAAGCGCGTCATGCCCCGCGCCGGCCAATTGACAAAATAATCCTGCGCGTCGCGCCAGCCCATGCTGAAGAGAAAGAGAACGGCCGTGATCCGTAAGCCGTAAACCGTAAACCGTGATCCGTAGCCCGTTAACGGACCCCGGCTTGCGGAAAACGGCTTACGAAACAGCGCCAACGGCAGCGCCGCCAGCATAAAGGTCGCCGGCTGCGCCAGAATGGTGTGCCCCAGGCTGGCCGGTGGCACGCTGATAAAACCGGGCGCAATGCCCGCCAGCCACCACAACCCCAGAAACGCCGACGCCAGAGAGAGATGGGCGGGAAACGGCCGTTTCCGCCGGGCCAACCAGGCGCGCACAGACTCCACAGCCGGGAGCAGCGCATACCAGGCGGCCATCACCACCCCCAACCAGAACAGAACCGCGCCCAAGACGCCAAAAATTGGCCGGTTGGGGATGTTATACAACCACTCGGCGTCGCCATCGCTGTGGAACATATTTAGCGTGATGCGCGTGTATTCGGCCATCAACTGAAAATCTCCGGCGCGCGCCTGCACCAGCGGCAGGGCCAGTTCCGCCACCCGCGCTTCCGCCTCCGGCTGCTGCTGCAAAGTAACGACCAGCGGCACGGCCAGCAGCGCCGTCACCACAAACATCAGCACAAAACCGGGCCAATGCCGCCGAAACAACGGCCAGGCGAACAACGCCAGATACCCCACAAAGGCCAACAAAATCAGCGGCACGCCCCGCGAGGCAAAGTATGTATAAAAACCAAGCGCCAGGAAAACGGCCGTAAGCAAAAAATGAAAAATAGAAGATTGCGGCGACAACCACTTCCGCCAATCTTTCATCTTCAATCTTTCGCCTTGTACCATCAGCCCACGCCAAAAGAAGCAAAACGCCGCCAACGTCAGCGGCGGCTGCATCACCTGCCGCAGCCCCATGCGCGAATACATCAACGACCAGAAACTAACGGCCAGCAGCGCCGCCGCCAACAAACCCACCGTCGCGCCAAACAATTTGCGCCCCAGCGCATACGTCAGCGGCACGGTGATGGTTCCCAGCAGCGCCGACAGGAAACGAAACCCCCACTCGTTCGCGCCAAACAGCGCCAGCATCCCGGCGTTGAGGGTATGGTACAGTGCCTCATTGCCAGAAGCGTCGGGGTAATAGAAGGCCCAATCACCATCCAGCACATGCTGAGAAATCACCAGCAAATTGATCAATTCGTCGTCGCGCCAGCCGGGCGGCACAACGTCCAGTCGCCAGACGCGCAGGCCAAAAGCCAGCAGGGTAATGAGCAGGATGAGCCAACGTTCGTAGGCCAGGCGAGTTTGGTTCACGGAGCAACTACCTCCAGGTTGGTCAACGGCAAGTAATCGGCGGGCAGGCTGTCCGGGCTGACAGGCCGGCCATCCGGGCTGACGATGGGCAGGCGCTGCGGCGCGGTTTGCTGCGGGCAGGTGGCCGGGCAGGTGTACAATCCCACGATGATGGGGTATTGGCCCACGGCCGTAGCCTCCGGCAGCGTCAACTGATGCAGTTGGATGAATTGGTCGCCCGCCTGCCAGCCTGCGCCCGGCACGTCCAGCCGATCAGACTGGGCGATGGGACGGCCGTCTGGCCCAATCACCTGGGTAAACAAAACCGC
This sequence comes from uncultured Chloroflexota bacterium, assembly GCA_937958365.1. Lineage (GTDB taxonomy): Bacteria > Chloroflexota > Anaerolineae > Promineifilales > Promineifilaceae > Leptovillus. Next base: position 2,741 of record CALFEW010000493.1, read on the forward strand.
GTCGGGCAACGGCCGTTCCGCCCGCCACCACGTCGCCAGCACCACCAACCCACCCGGCGAGACAGTTGGCGTCTGTAAATCGTAGCCGAGGAAAACGGCCGTATCGCCAAAATTCACCGGCCCGCCAGGCAACGTCTGAAATTTTTGCGCCCAATCGGCGGCCATCCGCGCGCCATCCACTTCGTAGATGTCCAGCGGGCGGTCCAGGTCGGTGGCCCGCAATGGCAAAGATTCGGCCAGAACGGCCGTCACAAAATACCGCGCCAACGCCGGGTTCAAGGGCGCAAATCCAGGTATAAAGATGGCGCTTTGGGCAGCATCCGGCAACATCAGGCTGGCGCGGGCGTCGAACCAGCGCGGCTCCTTTATTTGCAGCGCAAGGGTTATGGCGGCGACGGCCGGGGTGTGGAATGGGCCGGGCGTCTGGCTGGAAACGGCCGTATCCTCCCAACTCCCGGCGTTGATGGCCTGCATGGCGGCGACCATCGTGCTTTCATACTCCACGCGCACGTCCGGCTGATTGGCCCAAACGGCGAAATAATTCCTGGCGGTGGCAACGGCCGTGCCGCCGAAGAGGAGGAGCGTGAGGAGAGCCGTGAGCCGTGTTCCGTATTCCGTGTTCCGTGATCCGTGTTCTGTGTTCTGTGTTTCGAGTCCATCAGACGGCTTACGGTTCACGGAATACGGAATACGGCTTACGGAATACGGCTTACGGTTCACGGAATACGCCATACGACTCAAGGCCAGCGCCGGGAACAGGTAAAGCACCGGCTGCATGCCAATGGCCTGGGTGGTAGACAGCCGCGCCCCCGTCACCAACACAGGGGATAATCCAACCAGCAGCCAGGCCAACGCCAGAAACGCGGCGGCGGGCTGCAAATTCGCCCGGTGTTTACCGGTCGCCAGCCACCACAAGGCTACGCCCAGCCCGCCAACAAACAAAACGGCCGTCAACGGTGGCAGTAAAGGCATCCCACTGACGTTGTAGCGCCAGTATTCGTCGCCGCGCCAAAAGAGGATACCCAGCCCGGCCAGCGTGTTTTGCCAGAGCGGGGTGACGTTGCCCTGGGTAACGGCCGTCAGCGGCGCGCTGAGTTGCCCAATGCGCGTCTCCGCCTCCGGGTGAGCCAGCAAATAGCCGAACAATGGCGCACCCACCAGCCCGGCCAACAGCAGCATGACGGCCGTGCCCCGCCAGACTTGTCTAAACAACGGCCAATTTTGCCACGCCAGATAAACCAGCGTTGCCGGGAAAATCGCCCAC
>CALFEW010000494.1 GCA_937958365.1 uncultured Chloroflexota bacterium
CCCGCCCAAACCCACGCGCAGCCAGTACGAAACGCGCCTCAACAAAGTGGCCGAGGCCATCCTGGCGCTGGGCGCGCCGACCATCGTTGGTTTGCAAGAGGTGGAAAACATCGGCGTGCTGGAGGATCTGGCGGCAATGGCCCAGTTGGCGGCCTATGATTATCAGCCAGTGCTGATTGAAGGCTTCGATTCGCGGGGCATTGACGTGGGCTTCCTGGTGCGCGGTGACGTGGCCTCGGTGGATGGCTTCAGCAGCTACCCCGGCCCCAACGACCTGACCAGCCGCCCGCCGCTGGCGCTGACGGTCACGGTTCAGCTTGCCTCCGGCCCGCAAACCATCACCCTCATCAACAATCATTTCCTGGCGCTGTCGGCCGGTGAAGAGGCCACGGAGCCGCAGCGCACGGCGCAGGCGGCCTGGAACGTCACCCTGGTGGAGGAAATTTTGGCGGCCGATCCGGCGGCGCATGTTGTGGTATTGGGCGATTTGAACTCGTTTTACCAGACGCTGCCCATGGATACCTTGCAAGCGGGCGGGCTGCGTCACGTCTTTGAGTTTGTGGAGGCGGCCGGGGAACCGCTGCCGTACACGTACATTTTTGAGGGCAAGACGCAGGCGTTGGACCACATCTTGCTGACGGAGGGGTTGTGGGAACGGGTAACGGCCGTTACCGCCCTCCAAATCAACGCCGATTACCCCCTCGCCGACCCGACCGACGCTTCTGCCCGCCACGTCTCCGATCACAACCCATTGGTCGTACGGCTGTCGTTCGCCCCAGACGATAATTGAGAAACAAACGACTGGCCCTCAGTGGCCCAAAAAGGGTGTTGCCATGACACAATCTGAACGAATTGAGGAAGAAAACAAACCAGAATCAATCGCCCAAAATGGCCTGTCTGGGTTTATCAGCGCGGCCGGTGTAATTTTGGCCGTGTCTTATCCGGTGCTGGCGCTGTCCACCGGCGCACGCGCCATCTACCAGCTTTTCTTGAAAGAAGGTGTGACCAATTATTTGCCGGTCTACCTCAGTCTGGTAGCGGCCGTTTGTTACCTGTTGGCGACTGTCGGGTTTGCCGTGCGGCGGCGCTGGGCCTGGAAACTATCGGTAGGCGTGCTGGCGTTTGAGTCTTTGATGACGCTGGTGGTGGGCACGCTGAGTTTCATCATTCCAGACACCATCGGCAGCACAGTCTGGCGGCATTTTGGCGCGGATTATGGTTTTTTTCCGTTGATTCAACCGCTGCTGGGTCTGGCCTGGCTCTTCCACCCGGAAACGCTGCGCGTTTATGAGATTCAGTTACCCTGGCGTAAGTTGTAGTTGGGGTGGAGATTGGAGATTAGTACTCGTTATCAGTAGCCGGGGTATCCTTACCCCGCTCCGTCAGGCGCGATAAGAAATCGCGGCTACTGGAGACCAGTTCAATCGCCAGTCTCCAATCCCCGATTTCAGGGCTTGACGCGCACGCCATGTTCGGCGTGGATGAAGCGGCGGGTTCCCGTTTCCGAGCGAATGAGTAGGGAGTGGGTTTCGGCCCAACTGCTGTGAAAGCGCATGGCCGGTAGAAGGGCGCTGTCGGTGATGCCGGTGGCGGCGAAGAAGATTTCGTCGGTGCGCACCAGTTCGCTGCACGTCATGATCTTTTTCAGGTCGAGACCGGCGGCTTCAATTTCTTGCCGTTCTTCTTTTGTCTGTGGCGCCAGGCGGGCCAGCATGGCCCCGTTCATGGCTTTGACGGCGCAGGCGGCCAGCACGCCTTGCTGCGCCCCGCCAATTCCCATCAAAATGTCCACCCCGGTTCCCGGCGACAATGTGACCAATGCCCCTTCGGCGTCGCCTTCGTCTTTGAGCAGAATGTGCGCGCCGGTGTCGCGGATTTCCTCAATAAGCGGCTCGTTGCGCGGCCGATCCAGAACGATGACGGTGAGGTCGCGGACGCCTTTTCCTTTGACGCGGGCGACCAGGGCCAGGGTCCAGGCGGCCGGTGCGTCCAGGCATTCGGGGACCAGGGCGTGGGCCGCTTCTTGGTCTACGATGATTTTTTCCATGTAGGCGGCGGGAATGGGTGACCATAAGGTGCCGCGCGGCGTGATGCCGACGACGGAGATAGCACCGGGCCGACCTTTGATGAGCAGGTTGGTGCCGTCAATGGGGTCTACGGCCAGGTCTACTTCCGGGCCTTCGCCGGCCCCCACTTTTTGGCCGCTGGAGAGGAGGGAACGGCCGTTCATTTCCCGGTCTTCGCCAATGACGATACGGCCGTCCATGTCTAATGTGTCCAGGGCCGAGGCCATCGCCCGCGTGGCGGCGCGATGGGCGGCGCTTCTGTCACCCGAACCGAGCCAATGACCGGCGGCTAAAGCGGCCGTTTCGGTCACGCGAATCAGGTCCAGACCGATATTGCGAGACGTATATTTTGCGCTCATAGTTCAATAGCCTCTAGTAAACCGGCCGTCTCCCAGGCGACCATCCCCCCTTCCATCACAGAGACGTCGGTGACGCCGCGCTGCTGCATGGCGTGCGCCGCCCGACGGCTGCGGCGGCCCTGGCGGCAGACAAAAATGATGGGCTTATCGGTGGGAACGGCCGTTTCCTCCGATAGAACATCCGCCAGCGGCAGCAGGTGCGCTTCCGGGATGTGGCCGCGACTATATTCCCGCGGTTCACGCACGTCCACCACGTAAAACTCTTGTTTTTCCGGCCCATGAAGTTTGTTCCAGACCTGTTGCGGCGTAACGGCTTCTACATTGCTTTCCAGAGGCTCGCTGACTCTGGGAATACCGATCAAGTCCGTGCGTTTGGGTAAATTCTGGCACTCCTTAAAGACGCGCCAGGGACATTCATAAATGCAAATAGCCGGATCAAGCTGGC
>CALFEW010000495.1 GCA_937958365.1 uncultured Chloroflexota bacterium
CGCTGCCCGTCGTCAGCGCCGATCATGGGCCGGTGCATTTCACCTTCACCGCCGATACCTGGAGCCAGCTTCGTCAGGACCGGGAGCAAAAATATCCCAACCTGGAAATCGTCGGCTGGTTTCATACGCACCCCAACCTGGGCGTGTTTTACTCCGGTGATGACGTTGTGGTGCATTCGGCGGCGTTTACGCTGCCCTGGCACGTAGGGCTGGTGGTGGACCCCGGCCGCGACGAGGCTTGTTTTTTCGGCTGGGATGGCGGGGAACTGGTCCCCTTCCCCGGTTTTTACGAACTGCTCGACAGCCAGACCACGCCCTATGCGCGCTGGCGCGTCGTGCGCACCTCGGTGTGGAAAGACGCCACCGAAGCCGAACTGGCCCAGGCCAGACGGCCGTCGCTATCACCAGAACCGACAACTGTGTACGCGCCGCGTACCATCAAACCATCGTTTAATCCCGGCATTGGCCTGATTGTCGGCAGCCTGGGGCTGCTTCTGAGCTTTTTTTTGCTCGTTGGCTGGGTACTGCCGCTCAGCCAGCAAGTCAACCGCCTGGAAAACGTGGTCCTGATGATGGCCGATGAGTCCCTGGCGACCAGCAACGCCGCCGCCTGCCCGGACGCCCGTTTGCGTATTCTCACGCCATTGACCGGGCGGCAATATCAGTCTGGCGCAACGATTGAGATCATCGGCACGGCCAGCCACCCAGATGCGGCCAGATACCGCGTGGAAGCCCGGCCGTCCGGCGCAGACAATTGGGTCCCGCTGCGCACCTTGAACCGGGACACAACCCTGGGCACGCTGGCAAATTGGGACACCACCGATTACACGCCCGGCCCATATGATTTGCGCTTAACGGCCGTTGACCCCAACAACATCCGCCTGGTCAACACCGACCTATGCGAATTACAAATTGAGTTGATTCCGTAAATTCAGACCTGACAGGTTTTGGAAACCTGTCGGGTCTCGCTAAAAACCATGACCGACGAACCTGTTTACGCCGCAATTATTACGATTAAAGTCCCGGAATCCGGCCAATCGGCATCCGTCACGGTGGTCCTGACGCCGCCCGATAGAGTGACCGTAGACGGCCGTGTCAAAGCCCTGGCCGACTGCACCCTGCAAGATTTGCAGACCTTCGCCGACGAATTGGAAGCCGACGTGTGGGACGCTTACGAAGCCATCACCCTGCTGGAATTGGACGAGCAAGATAAAGCCGAAATTGAAGTGACCGTGCAAGACCGCAAAGGGCAAACGCACTCCCTGGAAAATGTGTGGCGGCGGCAGGCCATCATTTTGCCGCCCGAAACCGGCGCAACCGAGCCAGAACCGGCAAATGAAACGGCCGTTCCCACCGAAACAGCCCCACCGGAACAAGAAGAAACGGCCGTGCCCGTCACTCAGGCCGCGCCAGAGCCGGAAGCCGAACCAGAGCCACAACCTGCCGACGCTGAACCAGAAGTTCGCGTGGCCGATTCCGAGCCGGTATACGCCGAGCCGGAAGAAACCGCCGGCACAGGACCAGACGCGGCCATCATCGCGCCCAGCCGGGCGCGGGTACAAATTGCCGGTCGCCGGCTTCCCGTCGGTTCACGCACCTGGATGGCGACAGACATTTTGCTGGACGAGCCGGCATTTCGCGCCGCCCAGGCCCACGCCCTCAGCAGCCCCAATCGAGAGGTAGCCGGCGTGTTGATTGGACCGCGCCCGGAAAAACAGCCCGACGGCCGTTACGTGGTCCACATCATAGACACCATCATCGCCAAACACACCGTCATGCAAGGGGCCAGCGTGACCTACACCCCCGAAAGCTGGCGCTACATGAATGACAAACTCGCCGAACGATACCCGGATGAAACGGCCGTGATGGTCGGCTGGTATCACACCCATCCCGGCTTCGGCATCTTTTTATCGGGCATGGACCAGTTCATTCACCAGAATTTCTTCACCCAAATCTGGCACGTGGCTCTGGTGCTAGACCCGCAAGCGCGCACCAGCGGCTTCTTCTGCTGGGATCGGGCCAAAACCCGCGTCAGCCCGGTGGAATTTGAATGGCCTACCTGGGCGGCCCGCTCCTGGTAATTTCCCACTCAAGTGCTTGCCGATTCGTGTATAATTTAGAAGGTATCTTGAGTTGGCCTGCTGGATGGTTGGTCAGGTTGATGGGTTGAATCACGCAAAGACACACCATCAAACGAATAAAAATGGAAGAAAAGGAACTACCTCCCATCGAAATTACG
>CALFEW010000496.1 GCA_937958365.1 uncultured Chloroflexota bacterium
CCCGTATTCGGTATTCCGTAAGACGCTGCCTCTGTAAACGCCAACGGAATACGGTATACGGACTTCGGGTTACGGGTAATTGAGGATAAGCAGCTCTTTGACAGGGCCACGGCCGTTGCCTTTGCTGTTGATATTACGGCGAGCCTGGATTTCGATGAGCCGGTAAGCAGGGGTGTCGTAGAGGTCGTAAATGAGCGGGGCGCTGGAATTGCTTAACATAACTTTGCAACCGCGTTGCGTCAATTCGTCAATGGTTTGCGCCAGACGGCGCTGGTCGGCGGCGTCGAAGCCGTGTTTGTGATAGCTGGTGAAGCTGCTGGTGGCCGTCAGTGGCGCGTATGGTGGATCGAAGTAGAGGAAGTCGCCGGCAACGGCCGTCGCCAACACCCAGGCAAAATCAGCCGCTACCAGTTCCACCCCTTGCAAGGCGGTTGAAGCGGCCCACAGGCGATCCACATCGCAAATTTTTGGGCGCTTGTAACGGCCAAAGGGCACGTTAAACTCGCCCCGGCTGTTCTCGCGGTAGAGGCCGTTGTAGCAAGTTTTGTTCAGGTAAATCAGGCGCGCGGCACGCTGCGCGGGCGATAAGACCTCCGGGTCTTGGGCGCGGAGGGCGTAGAAATAATCCGAGTCGTTGTGGTGCGGTTGCAGGGCGGCGATCACGGCCGTTACGTCCTGCTGCACTGTCTGATACACCTCAATCAACTGTTCGTTCCGGTCGGACAGGGTAGCCGGGCATGGCTGCCAGTGAAAAAAAGCGGCCGCGCTGCCAATAAACGGCTCGTAGTAGTGGCGGATGCTTTCCGGCGGCGGGAAATGGGGCTGATACTGGGCAATGAGCCGTTGTTTGCCGCCAGCCCACTTGAGAAAAGGCAGCGTTGGTGCGGGAAGGGTAACGGCCGTCATGTGGTTATACCCGGAACCAGGCGTCGGGAACGGCCGTGCATTCCAACCCCACCTGCCGCCCAAACGCCAGAGTCATTAAATCCAGCGCATTACGCTCCGCTTCCCACATTTCCACCGCCGGATATTCGTCGGCGATGAGCATCAGGCGCAGCGAAGCGTCATCTATCAGCACGGTGATGTCGTCCACGGTGGCATTACGGCCGCGTTCCAAAAATTCGGCCAGACGCAAAATGGCGCTCAGCCGCAGCAGCAGCGCTTCGTCTTTGTCGTCCAGGATGGTCTCGTAACCGGCGATGGTCGGCGTGCCTTTGCGATGATAGCGCGTCAGCAAGGCAATCAGCGACACTTCGCGCGGCGTAAAGCCGGGCAGTCCGCTGTTAGTGATCAGCGTCTGCGAATGTTTGTGATGGTCGTAATAGCTGATCACCGTGCCGATGTCGTGCAGCAGCGCCGCCGCTTCCAGCAGTTCGCGCTCCGCCGGGCCATAACCGCACAAAGTCGCCAGTTGATTAAACAATCGCCCGGCCAGGAAACGCACATGGCTGGCGTGGCGCTTGTCGTAGCGGTAGGTGCGGGCCATGTTCAGCACCCCATAGCGGCGCACGTTGTCCACCACCGGGTAAGCCAGATGCTGCCAAAAATGCTCCAAAAACAGTCCTTCGCGCAAGCCGTTCACCGAAATGGTGACGGTTTCCGCGCCAACGCGGGTCATGATGGCCTGAATGACCAGCGCGCCCGGCAAAATAATGTCGGCGCGATCGCTGCTTAACCCGGCGAATTTTTGGCGTTTACGCAGCGGCTGCGTCGCCAGGAGTTCGATGGATTCGTCGAGGTCGGCGCGCTGCAAGCGGAAACCGTGCAAGGTATTGAGCGGATACTGCTGCCGGGCGGCGGCCATGCTGGCCAGATTGCGCAGCGTGCCGCCTAATCCTACCAGCATTTGCTCGCCGGACAGGGGGTTGAGCCAGGTTAAGGTGTTCAGGTGGGTCTGGATTTCGGCGCGCACGGCCGTTAATTCGGCCGGTTTGATGGGCGCATCGGGATTGCTGACAAAACGCTCGGTCAGGGCCAGCGCGCCCAGGGGGAAAGCCTGCCCTTGCTTAAACCGCCGGTCGCGCACCTCGCTAACCTGGGCGCTGCCGCCGCCGATGTCTACCACATAGCCGTTGGTCAGTGGGACTTCGTTGAGGACACCCAACACGCCATAATACGCTTCCCGCTCGCCATCTAACACGCGCAAAGACAGGCCAATGTCGCGCTCCACCTGCTCGACAAAGCGCGGGCCGTTTTGGGCTTCGCGTACGGCGCTGGTGGCGGTGGGGATGATCAGGTCTACTTTGGAGCTGTCGCAGAAGCGTTTGAAGAGGCGAAGGGTGAAGAGGGCGCGGGCAACGGCCGTATCGCTTAACCCCTGCGCTGTCATCCCCTCACGCAGCCGCACCACCTCGCGGATTTCATCGTCCAGGTGGTAGGCATAGCCGGGGACGGCGCTCATGACCACCAGGCGGGCGGTATTGGATCCCAGGTCAATGATGGCGACGCGCTGGGTGGCCGGTTCGGACATGGTTCCCCCGATCACAGTGGCTCTTTGAAGTCGTAGAGGCCATTTTCGACGCGCCAGACGTGGTGGCAGGCGGGATTGGGGCAGGCGAGACGGCCGTTTTCCACTGCGCCCAACGGTGTCTGGCAGGTGGGGCAGGCGAAAAATTGACCGGGAACGGCCGTTTCGCCCCACGATGGATGGCGATTATGCACAAACACGCTGGGCGAAAGCTGCCACCAGTTGCCGGTACGCTGCGCTCCAGCGTCCAGCGCCACCAACCAGGAAGTGGGCACGTACTTCTTCAAAAGCCCCAGGCGAAAATGAGACACCGTCAACATACGCCCCGGTTGAAATCCGGCTTCCTGCAAGCGTTCCCGAATCCAACGCGGATGAAAATCATAGTTCAGTTCAACAAATTCCACCGGCTCCGGGGTAAACGGTGACCAATCCTGGCGTTTGGTGGCATAACGGGCGATGGCTTTTAAGTTGCGCTTGCTGGCAAATTCCAGCACATAATCACCGCCCGGCCGGGCGATACGCGCCAGTTGGGCAAACAGCGCCGGCGCGTCGGCGGCGTGGTGCAGGGTGCGAATTTGCACCAGGGCGGCAAACAAACCATCCACAAAAGGCATGTGGTACCAGTTGCCGGCGACGTAACAGAAGCGGGGATCGCTGCCCAGGTGGGCTTGCGCTTCGCGCAGCAAGGAGCGGGAATAATCAAAGAGGACGACAGTTTCGTACCCGCGATACTCGTCGGCCAGACGGCCAAAACCCGCGCCAATTTCGATGAGGGTGCTGCCGGTAGGTGGCAGCAGACGGCGCAGGGCAATGCGCTCCGCCTGATCTTC
>CALFEW010000497.1 GCA_937958365.1 uncultured Chloroflexota bacterium
GATCGCCAGGCGCTGGCCGAGGAACTATACGGCGGCCGCGCGGAAGCGATGTCTCATTTGGGGCCGCCAGGCGTGGTTGGCGCGCCGCCGATAGACAGCGTGGGCATCGGCTATAACCCGGATTATGCCCGGCAGCAGATGGCCGAAAGCGGCTTTAGCAGTTGCCGATTGATACCGCCCATTAGCTTTGCCGTCAGTACGCTTGACCTCTCCCTGCTTCAGGCGGAATTGATCCGTGATATGTGGGTCAAAGAGTTGGATTGCACCGAGGAGCAGATCATCCTGGAACAGATGCAGTTTGGCACGCTGCTGGCAAATACACGCGCCGAGGCGGGCGCGGCGCGGCCGGACGTATGGGAATTGGGCTGGTCGTCGTATTACCCTGATCAACACAACTGGGTGAATGAACTGCTGCATTGTGAGGATAGCGAGAATCGGATGTTACGGCCGTGTACCAATCTGGACGATTTAATGCGCGAAGCGGCCCAATCAACCAATCTGGATGAACGCATCTCGCTCTATCGCCAGGTGGAGAACGGCTTTTTTGGCGAAGGCGGCGAATTGCCGATAGCGCCGTTGTACGTGCGCGGTGATTACGTGATGCGGCAAAACTGGCTGGCTTTTACACCGGCTCATTTTGGCGGCGAGCAATATGATACCTACATTATTGATGAAGAACTGAAGCGCCTGGAGCGAAGCCGTGAGTGACGTGGCGATTTTGGCGGCGCAAGCGGCGGCCTGGGGGCTGGCGCTGTCGGACGGGCAGGTGGCCCAATTTGAGCGTTATCTGGCGCTGCTGTTGGCGTGGAACCAACGTCTGAATTTAACGGCCGTGCGCCAACCCGCAGACATTCAGCGCCGCCATTTTCTCGATTCGTTAACTTGCGCCCTGGTGACCGGGGATTTGAACGGCCGTAGCCTCATTGACGTGGGCACAGGGGCCGGTTTTCCCGGCCTACCGCTGAAAATCCTTTACCCGGAGCTGCGCCTGACGCTGGTGGAAAGTGTTGCCAAAAAAACGGACTTTCTCCTGGTGGTTGCGGCTGATTTGGGCTTTAGCAGTGACAGCGTAAGCATTCTGGTGGAGCGGGCGGAAGTTTTGGGCCAGATGGCGGCGCACCGGGAGCAGTATGATTGGGCGGTGGCGCGTGGTGTGGCGGAAATGCGGGTATTGCTGGAATATTTGCTGCCCTTGTGTCGGGTGGGCGGGCATGTTCTGGCGCAAAAAGGGGAAGGAGCGAAGGAAGAAACGGCCGTTGCCCTGACGGCCGTTCACCAATTGGGTGGCGGCGAACCACAAATCACGCCGGCGCCTGTGTCTGGCGAAGACAAGCCCCGTTATCTGGTTGTCGTACCTAAAATTGTGACCACGCCGGCTGCTTACCCACGCCGACCGGGCATGCCGGGGAAACGGCCGTTATGAATTTCTCAATCCACAATGGGCGTGCGCTCTACGGCCGTGCGGTACAACATCTGTGGTGGCGAAATCCCCTTCAAAGCAATCGGCCCAATCCGCTCAAACGGAATCTGCTGTAAGAAATCCGGTGCCTTTTCCACCAAAGATTGATACACCACCTGCGAAATAATAATTTGCCCATCCTCGGCCAGGTCTACCAGACGATGGGCCGTGTTCATTGGCTCGCCTACCATCCGGTAACTCATGCGTGAATCTGCGCCCACGTTCCCCAGAACCACGTCGCCCAAATCCACGCCAATGCCCAATCCCAACTCTGTGCCCGCCTGTTTATACCAACCGCGCCGCAGAAAGTTAAACTCGCGCTGCATCATCAGGGCCGTTTGCAGGGCGCGGAAAGGCGCATCGGGCTGATCAAATGGGGCGTTAAACCCTACCAGGATTTCGTCACCGGTCATTTCAAAGACAGTGCCGTCAAATTCCACAGCAATTTCCATCATCTGCGTAAAAAATTCATTCAGTTGATTAATTGCTTCGTCCGGCTCAATCTTCATGATCATGCCGCTGGTCCAGTTGCGCAAGTCGGCAAACATCACCACAGCCCGGCGGCGTTCGCGCCGCGACAGCAAACCCGGCTCATAAGACATGACATGTTCCACCAGGCGCTGCCCCATGTAACGGGAAAACGTCTCTTTCAGAAGCTGCTGTTCGCGCCGTTCTTCGGCCAGGCGCATTTCTTCGATTTTTTTGAACTCGGTCACGTCTTGAATAACGGCCGCGTACCCTACTTCCTGAATGGGGGAAATGCTGGCGTACAGGGTTTTCCCGTTCTCCAGATTCACCTCTTCGGGGGCGATCCGGCCGGCAGCGTTAGCAAACATGGGCAGCAGCAAATGCAGTTCCGAGACGTCGCGGATAGATTGGTTGGTTACTTCCGTGGCATCCACGCCAAATAGCAGTTCCGCGGCCTTGTTGATGCGTGAAATCCGCCATTCCTCGTCGGTGGTAATAATGGCGTCTGTTGATTGGGTCAGGATTGCGCCCAATTTGCGGCGTTCCTCACTGATTTCCGTGAAATAGTTGGCATTTTCCAGCGCCGAGGCCACCGACGTGCCGATGGTTTCCAGCAGCGACAGGTGTTGTTTCTGAAAATAACCCGTTTGGGGATGGTTCAAAATGATGACGCCCACGATCTGCGTAGGACTTACCAGAGGGACGCCAATGGCCGAACCTTGCTCCAGCGGGTCGTCGGGCAGGGTGATCCAGCGTTCATCTTGTTGGATGTTTTCGATGATGTCGCCGCGTTTGTAGCGCACCAGCCAGCCGCCCAGTCCGCGTGTCATGACCTCTTTTGTCACCCGGTCGCTAATTTCTACGGCAGAGCCGGCGCGGATGAGGAATTTGTGGTCCACTTCGCCAGCTTCATTGATGAGCATGATATTGCCCTTGGTCGCGCCCACCGCTTTCTGCGTTTTGTCAATGATGGTTGCCATGAGGATGTGCGGGTCTAGCTCGGCGCTGATGGCCTGACTGATGTCGTAGAGGAGTTGCAGTCGGTTGCGCTCTTCTTCCAGCCCTACTCTGGCCCGTTTGAGCTGGATGAGTGTGCGCACACGCACCAGGAGTTCTTCCCGATTGTGCGGCCGTGACAGGAATTCGTCGGCGCCGGCTTCAATGCCTTCAATCCGGTGTTTGATGTCGCGCAGGGCTGTGACCATGATGACAGGGGTGAGGTGGGTGTGTTTGTCTGCTTTCAACTGTTTGCAAACGTCAAAGCCATTGATGTCGGGCATCATCACGTCCAGGAGGATGATGTCTGGGTCTTGTTCGTGGGCAATGCGTAAGCCTTCGTGGCCGTCTTGGGCTTGTAGAATCTGATACCCTTCCATAGCCAGTTGTGAGGACAACAACAGGCGGTTTTCTGGGCTATCGTCTATGACAAGGACGGTATCAGGTGTGTCTAGGAAACTTCCGGGTCTTTTCACAACAACTTTCTCTCATCTGTATCCATAAGTCGGTGTTCTGGCGTATTCATGTTGGCACTATTGTAAACATATATGGCAGGCCTTAGAAGAGCTGTCCGGTTGCGTCTAATTGGATTGTACACGGCCGTTAGCCACTAAAAAACTGGCGGCTTCCCGTAAAAAATCTTGGGTGAACATGGTTGGGTCCGTCGCTGTCAGTAGAGCCTGGTTCACTCCCTTGACGTAATTCAACAGTAATGCGCG
>CALFEW010000498.1 GCA_937958365.1 uncultured Chloroflexota bacterium
ACCAATCCTTGAAACAGGCGTTCGAGCAGGTCGCCCTATTGGCAGAAGGGAAGCTCTTCACCATCATTATTGATGAATTTATCTATCTCCTGGCGCGAACGCCGGAGTTAGCCGATCTGCTACAGAACACGTGGGATCATCACCTGAAACAAAAAAATATCATGCTCATCTTAAGCGGCTCGCATCTGGGCATGATGCAAAAACAGATTCTAGATTATCAAGCGCCTTTGTATGGGCGCGCCAGCGCGCAACTGCACGTGCAACCGCTGCCCTTTGGTACAAGCCGGCTGTACTTCCCGAATTATGATGCGGCGGAAAGAGTTGCCATCTATGCCATGTTTGGCGGCATTCCGGCTTATTGGGAACGCCTGGATCAAACGGTCACCCTATCGGAAAACATACGCCACCAGCTGCTGACCGCCAATAATCTGATGCAAGCTGAACCAAGTTTGTTGCTGCAAGATTTTGTGCGCGAACCCGATAATTACATCGCCCTTTTCAACGCCATTGCCAATGGCTACCGGACGCAAAAAGAGATAAAAACGTTTACGGGTTTAGCGCAAGGCCATGTCTCCAGCTATCTCAGCGTATTAGAAACGGCCGGTTTTATCGAGCGGCGAATTCCGATAACGGCCAGCATCCAATCGCGGCAAAGCCGTTATCATATTTCTGACCCCTATCTCCGTTTTTATTATCGTTTTCTGGCAGCACGCCAAACGCAATTGGCTCTGGGAATCCAAGAGCCAGCCCTGGCTGAAATCAAGCGGCATCTGCTTGATTTTATTGGGACGCATACGTGGGAAGAACTCGGCCGCGAATGGGTACTGCGGGCCGGGGCGGCCGGTAAGCTGCCTTTTTTGGTGGATCAGGTGGGCAGCTATTGGGACAAAACGGCCCAAGTAGATGTCGTCGGCATCAATAACATGGAAAAAACGCTCATTTTGGGCGAGTGTAAATGGTCGCCTAAGCCAATGGATGGCACTGTTATGGATACCTTACGTCGCAAAACAGCGGGCGTTGTCCCGACGCAGGGTAATTGGCAAATTGCATACGTGGGCATGGCGCGTGGGGGCTGGGTAAAGGACGCTCAGACAGCGGCCAGCCGGCTGGTAACTGATGCAGAGGGAAACGGCCGTAACTGGCGCGTTTCGCAAACGATATTGGTTGATCTGGCGGAGATTGACCAGGATTTAGCCAACTGGAGCGGTTAGAAAATGGCGTATCCGCATTCTGGTTGGGCCGAGGCGACGGCCGTTTACTAGTGCGATGGATGCTCGGAAAACGGCCGTTTGCCAGCCATATTTGGGTTCGCTAAAACGGCCGTTTTCACCTTCTTTTCCCCCACATTTCGCCCTTTTCCCCCCTGCAACTAACCGTACATATTTTAGACACATGCTCACTTTCGCACATATGTTTCTCCTTAGCATGTGGTCCAGTTTTTGGGGTCAGCATACTCCTGAATAGATACAAAATTTGAACATAAAGTGAGCAGTTTTTGAACTGGTGATCGGCCAGTAGACGGCCGTCCCCAAGACATCTCGTTTGCTGGTCGTTGGCGGGGCCAGGCGCAGATGGTGGATTTTTTGCAAACCGTGGCGCTGAGCTGTGACGTGCTGGAATTTGGCCCCCACGAAATCATCCCTCTGGGTGAACACATCCTCTCGCTTGGTTACGAGCGAGTCAAAGTAAGAACCACCGGACGCACCTTTGAGACGGATTGGGCGCACCTGTTTATCGTGCGTCACGGCAAAGTTGTTCGGCTGCGGGAATTTTGTGATACGGCCGTCATGGCCCAAGCTTTTCTGAAGTAAACACCACTCTTTTATGGAGGTAACCCAATGACAACCCCAAATCGTTCTGCTTATATTGAACGGCTCAACGCTACCTTTCGGCAACGTTTGCCCTGGCTGACCCGTCGGACGCGCTGTCTGGCGGCTGGGCTGCTGTGGCGCTACGGCCGTCAGCCCCTGCTGGTTTATTATGCGATGGCGTACGGTGTGGGGTTGGTGAGTACGGCCGTTTACCGCCTGGTAGTGCCCCTGTGAAACGGCTGCGTCATCAGACCAGCCAGTTGTTGATGCTGGTGATGCTGTTGAACCTGGTACTCTTTTGGGGTGCGCTGCGGTTGGTGGGCTGGCCGTTGGTTAACGGCCGTTCATCCTACACCCCGATTACCGATTGGCCGCAGCTGCCGCCCGACCTGGTTTTGGGGCAGGTGACCGGTATCGATGTAGATTCCCACGGCCAGGTATTTCTGTTTGCCCGGGGCGAGAAAGTGTGGCA
>CALFEW010000499.1 GCA_937958365.1 uncultured Chloroflexota bacterium
GGCGTGGCGCTGGGCGTGGCGCTGGGCGTGGTTGTGGGGCGCGGCGTTTGGGTGCTGGTGGGCCGAAGCGTTGGAACGGCCGTATCCGTTGCCCGGTCTGTCGGCGTGGCCGTTGGGGTTGGGGTCGTTGTTGGGTCGCCACGGCCGTTGCCGTTGCCCGGCGTAGGCGTCAGGACCAGACGCGCCGCGTCTGTGGCGGCCTGGTCCACAATGCTGAGATCTATCGGCGCAAAGCTCAGAGCGTCACGGCCGTAATCCGCCTGATTTTGCGCCAACATGTTGGCAACGGCCGTATCCAGCGGCCCAAAAATCAAAATCGCCAGCCAGAAAGAGGAAAAGATACAGATGAAATTCGCCAACAAGGCCAGCAAAATAAGCAGGCCGATGGCGCGGCGGCGCGCTCTTTCATCATCGGGGACGGGAGCATCTGCCTGGCTCACGGCGTTTCCAGCGGTAAGGCAAGGGAGAACGTGCTGCCGTGCCCTAATTCACTCTGCACCCTCACCGATCCCCGGTGCATTTCCACGACAGTTTGGGTGATAAACAGACCCAGACCCACACCACGAATCTGGCTGTTGATCTGATTTTGGGTGCGAAAGAAACGATGGAACAGATAGGGCTGGTCGCTCTGGGCAATGCCAATGCCCGTGTCCACAACGTCGAGTTGCACCTCCTGCGGCGTGTGGGTCACGCGCAAATCTACCTGACCACCGCCGTTGGTGTATTTGTAGGCATTGTTGAGCAGGCTTTCAATGGCCCAGCCCATGTGAACAGGATCGGCCGAGACGCATAATTTGTCTTCGGGTAGTTGCAGTTGCAGTTGCAAGGCAATTCGTTTGCCTTCAAAGCGGCTGCGCCAATTGTCGGCGGCCGTTTGCACCAGGTCTGCGAAGGGGACGCTTTGTTTGTCTAATTGGATGGCTCCCATCTGGATTTCCGAAAGATGGATGAGCTGGTTGATGTGAGCTTCCAATTGGGCGCTGCTTTTTTGGATGCTGTGCAGGAACGAGAGCTGCCGTTCGTCCAGTTGGTCGCTGCCGGTTTTGAGCAGGAGGTCGGTGTAGATTTTAACGGCCGTTAACGGCGTGTGCAGCTCGTTGGAGATGTTGGTAATAAAGGCGTCCTTCAAATGTTCGGCGGTGGCCTCTTGCGTCACGTCACGCAAAACCAGGACGACGCCAAATTGTTCGCCGCCGGGGGTTAAGACTTCCGTCGCCCGCGTGATCAGGCTGCGGCTGCCAATCTGGTACTGCTTAAGATAAGGAAGCGAGGTTGTTTTGGCCTCTGTCTGGGATGGGTTTGGGCCGGCGTCCGGCAGGGTGATTTCCCGAATGGGACCGGCGGTGAAAAAATCGTGGGACAAATCGGCCAGAAGCTGCCGGGCGGCGGCGTTGGCCGTGAGGATATTGTTGGCTGTGTCCAGCAAAATGACGCCGTCGGTGATATTGTTGAGAATGGTTTCCAGCTCGCTGGTCTGCTTGCGCAGCTGCTGGTTGCGGCTTTCCAGGCGAGCGGTCATCTGGTCGAAGGAGGCAGCCAGTTGGCCGATTTCATCCGGCCGGGTGATGCCGGTGCGTTGATCCAGGTGGCCTTCGCCAACGGCCGTTGTCGTCAAGACCAACTGCGATAACGGTTTGGTAATACGCCGGGCGATCCAGACGCCCATCAACAAAACGGCGAAAAATGTCACCAGAAAAATCGCCAGGAATAAATTTCGGCCCAGCGCCAGCGGCGAATTGACGACATTGGTGGGAAATGCCACGCTAAACAGGCCAAACGATTGCCCGCGCAGCCGCCAATCGCCAAAAGCCAGGCGGTAGTTCTGATCCATAAGCCACAGTTCGCGCAGCGGCACTTCGGAATCGGCGAACGTGGCAACCACCTGCACCCGTTCCGGGTCTTCCTGCAAGGCGGTGAGAATGGCGGCCTGTTCTTCGGGGTCGGGCTGTAAAGTCTGGCGGCTGGTTTCGTCGTTGGTTCCCAGGGTGGTTTCGACGACACGGCCGTCGCCATCATACAACGTCACGCGGGCCACGGCGTTTTGCGACAGTTCCACCGTCATCGGGCGCAAATAGTCGCCTACCATGACCGCCCCAACCAACCGGCCGTCCAGAAAAACGGGGCCTATGGTGAACAAAGCCGCTCCTTGCGTCGTCTCGCTGACGAAGGCGCGCTTATCGCCAAATTCATCGCTGTAACCGGACAAAACCAACTGCACGTCTTCGATGTCCGCGAAATCGCGGCCGGAGCGTGGCGGCGTATCGCTATCATCGGTTTCGGGAAGCCGCAGCCAGCCGTACACCTCACGGCCGTTCAGGTCCAGCACTTCCACCACATCGGCCCGGTCGTTGCTGATGATGGGCAAAATAAGGTCGTGGAGAACGGCCGTGTTTGTCTGGCTCAGGTTTTGCGCCACGCCCTGGGTGGCGGCGATGGCCCGCAGGGTACGCAGCCGGTCATTTTCAAAACTGACCATACGCTCGGCCACCACGCGGCCGGCGTCAATAAGTTGACTGGTATAACGCTGGTTAACAGATTGGGTGAATTGCGAGGTAATAACAAACGTGCCAATACTGGCCACTAACACCGTTAGTAGCAAAAAAGGGGCAATAATATGCGCGCCAATGCTGTAACGCCAATGACGCCAGGGATTGATGTGATTGGACACTGGTTTGTTAGGGCCGCTGGCCCTTTTGTGCTTCCTTTACGCGGTTGAATTTGTTAAGGCTAAATGAATACAGTAGACTGTGTCTATGTCTAAATCGTACATACAGTGGATTCGTCAACGAGTGGGTCGGCGCAAGATATTTCTGGTGACTTCGGCGATTGTCTTGCGCGACGCAGATAATCGTATCCTTTTACAGCATCGCACAGATTTTGACGTGTGGGGGTTGCCTGGTGGCGCGTTGGAAATTGATGAAGATATTCAGGCTTGTGCCCATCGTGAACTCTTTGAAGAAACAGGGTTGGAGGCTGGCGAGTTCGATCTGGTGGGCGTTTATACCCATCCCCAGTATGACGTAACATACCCGAATGGGGATGAAACGCAACAATATACGATTTGCCTTACAAGTTATCTTTCTGGCGGGACCATGCGGCCTGACGGCGTGGAAACCAGCGGTCAGGCTTTTTTTACACCGGCGGAAATGGCGGATTTGACCATCCCGCACTGGTATCAGGCGATGATTCGGGATGCGCTGCGTGGTGGGCCACCGGCCTTTATCCAGCCTTACGTGGCGGAACGGCCGTATGACCAGATTCAACTGATGCGCCAGTTTGTAGGCCAGGAACGTATCATTGCCGTTGGGGCGATGACGGCCGTGCAGCGCGATGACGGCCGTTTCCTGGTGGTGCGCCGCGCCGATAACGGCGAATGGACTTTCCCGGCCGGGTATTCGGATTTGGGCGAGAATGTGGCGCATACGGCCGTGCGCGAAACCCTGGAAGAGACAGGCTACCACATTACCCTGGAGCGCATTCTGGCCGTTTATTCCTCGTCCACCTATCATCACACCTTCCCCAACGGCGATCAGGTAAAAAACGTCGGCACGCTCTTTCTGGCGCGATTGGCCGGTGGCGAAGCAGCCCCCGACGTGGCGGAGGTCTCCGCCGTTGCCTGGCTGACGCCGGAGGAAATTGTTCACAACGTGCCGCCTATTTTCCGTTGTCTGTATGAGCGTGTGTTTACTTGCCTGCCGTCCGGTTATCTGCTTGACTGATGAATATGTGCAAGCATTTGATTCAACCCGGTAAGCTGGCGCGGTTCACGCGGCGTCGGCGTTATTGGCTGCTTGTGCTGTTGGGCGGCCTGATGGCGCTGCCGCCTGGCCTTTTGGGGGCGCGGTCGGTGCGCGCCGTCGAAAACTACGCCGACCCCCATGGTCCTATGTTTCAA
>CALFEW010000500.1 GCA_937958365.1 uncultured Chloroflexota bacterium
CACGGTTTTCAGGCCCGGCCCCTGATAGCCCGTGGTGATGCCGCAAATGGTACACGTTGGCTCAAAAACGGCCGTGCGCTCCAACGCCAACCCGCCCGTCAACCCCTTCACAAATCCGGCCAGGCCATAAAATTCCTGCATCTTCGCCGAATGGTCGGGCAATTTGCTCAGCAGTTCCAAATCCCGCGCTGATGGCCCGACGACGTTGTCGTAAAAGCCGGGGATGAGAATGCGCTCGTCCTGGTCTTTGAGGGTGTTTAGCGCCCAGACCAGCCGCCAGGCGGCGTTGGGGAAGATAGAACCGCCGAGACCGGAGTGGGCATCCATCACGGCCGTTTCCACCGATAATTCCACGTAACAAATCCCGCGCATCCCCAACGATTGGTTGGGCGCGCCCGCCGCGTCTACGCTGCCAAACTCCCAGATGCAGGCGTCGGCGGCCAGTTTTTCTTGATGGTCGGCCACGAAGGCGGGCATATTGGGGCTGCCAATTTCCTCTTCGCCTTCGATGACAAATTTCACGTGGCAGGGCAGTTCGCCCATCACCCGCCGCACGGCGTCTAGCGCCGCCAGCCGGGCAATGACGTGGCCTTTGTCGTCGCTAACGCCGCGGGCGAAGAGTTGGTCGCCGCGCCGCGTCAGTTCAAATGGCGGCGATTCCCACAGGTCCAGCGGTTCCGGCGGCTGCACGTCGTAATGCAGGTAGAAGAGGAGCGTCTTGTCGGCCTGGCCGTCGCCTTCACCGTAGACCACCGGGTGGCCGCCGGAGGGCATAATCTCCGCCGCATAACCCTGCTCCTCCAGCATCGTCGCCACCAGTTCGGCGCATTCGGTGATGCCCAGGTTTTGCGTAGACACGCTGGGCTGCCCGCACAGGCGGCCCAACTGCCCAATCCAGTAATCCAATCGTTCGTTGATTTGTTGATCTATTGCTTGTGTGATGTCGTTCATGTCAAAGCCTTTTTGTTTGAGATGCGTGTTTCGGTTGGCTGAAGCAGCGAATTCACAGATCGGACATATCGCGCAGGTAACGCCGCGCGCCGACACGGGTGAGTTCTTCGTCCAGACGCAGCTTGTAGATTTCCAGGTTGTCTAACGGCCGTTTCAAATTGTAGCTGTCCACCTGTTTGTTGATTTGCCCGGTC
This sequence comes from uncultured Chloroflexota bacterium, assembly GCA_937958365.1. Classification (GTDB taxonomy): domain Bacteria; phylum Chloroflexota; class Anaerolineae; order Promineifilales; family Promineifilaceae; genus Leptovillus. Next base: position 1,146 of record CALFEW010000500.1, read on the forward strand.
TCCGTTTCCAGCTTCCGCACTTCGTCGTCCCAGCCGATAATTAAGCCGCTGCGAATGCCGCCGTCCTGCGCGTAACGATATTCGCGCTCATAGCGCTGCCAGACCTGGCCCAATTTATGGCGAAACGCCTGGATTCTTTCTTGCAAGTCGTTACGCTGCATTAACCAGGCTGGGGTCATCTGGTTGTCTTTCAGCAGGCTGTTCGCCAGCTCCTGGCTGCCGGCGAAAGGGTTCTGGTTCAGGTTCAGGGGTTTGCCTTTGCCGGGCAGATTGTCGAATAAGCCTTGTTGACGGCCGTCTTCAATCAAATCCTCAATCAGGTTGGATCGGTCAAAACGCAGCCGCAAGCGATGCTCAATCTGTCGCTGCTGCTCCTCTTGCTGGGCCTGCAATTCTTCCGGCGTCTCTTTGCGTTCGTCACTCATCGCATACCTTCACGCATTCGTAAGATAGCCAGATTTTACTTGTTCATGCTGTTTGATGGTAGTTCTTAAGCGCCCCGTTATGCCAGACCTCATTTCCGCAGCGTCCCCAATCATTGCCAAAATTTGTATAGAACGGCCGTTTTCGCCACAATAAGGCCATTCAAGGGAAGGATCGC
>CALFEW010000501.1 GCA_937958365.1 uncultured Chloroflexota bacterium
ATCGCTACCGGCTAACGATTTACCGTGGTGGTGAACCATCTCAAGTCCAAAGGCTCCGAATGCAGCGGCGACCCCGACCTGGGTGACGGCCAGGGTAACTGCAACCAGACGCGCACCCGCGCGGCTGCGGCGCTGGCAAGCTGGCTGACTACCAATCCCACCGGCGTCAACGACGCCGACTACCTGATCATCGGCGACCTGAATTCTTACGCCCAGGAAGACCCCATCACCGCTCTGCGCAATGCCGGTTACGTGGACCTGTTGTCGTTTGGCAGCCAGCCTTATTCTTACGTCTTTGATGGGCAGTGGGGCTATCTGGATTACGCCTTGTCCAGCGCGGCGCTGACCGGGCAAATCACCGGCGCGGCTCCCTGGCGCATCAACGCCGATGAACCCCTGGCGCTGGATTACAACCTGGAATTCAAATCGCCCGGGCAGCAAATCAGCCTGTACAGCGCCGACGCTTACCGCGCCTCTGACCACAACCCGGTGTTGGTGGGTCTGGCTCTGGGACAGACGGCCGATTGGGGCGACATGGCTTCCAGCTACGGGCTGGCCTGGCACACCGGCAGCGGGCAAATCCGCCTGGGCGACAACTGGACGGCCGACAGCGGCTCTATTTTAGACGATGATAATGACTCGGATGACGGCATACGCATGGGCGTGGGTTCCGGTCCTGCCGGGCAGTGGCAGCCGGGCGTGAATGGCGGCTCGCTGGATATTACCGTGACTGGCGCGGGCAATGGCTGCCTGTATGGCTGGATTGATTGGAACGAAGACGGCCGTTTCGCCGACCCATCTGAGCGGGTGATTGACGCGCAAACGGGCGGCAGCGGCAATTATGCCTTCACGGTCCCGGCCGACGAGTTTTTGCCGCCGGGCACGCCCAACATCAATCCGAATCAGGTGTACAACGTGCGCGTGCGGCTGTATGGCGCGTGCAGTTCTGGTCCTACCGGTCCTGGCGAGGGTGGTGAAGTGGAAGATTACACGGTGACGTTTACGCCAACGGCCGTTTCCCTCACGTCTCTTAGCGGCCAGATGGTGACACCCTGGCTGGCGCTGGCCTTGTTGGGTCTGATTGGGCTGGGATTTATTGGGATTGTGTGGCGGCGCTACGGCCGTTAAGCCACTGGCATGTCAGGTAACGCAGATTGGACCAATCTCCCAGATTGGTCCAATCTGTGCAGTTAAAACAGTCGCACGTTTACCCATTCACCGGCTTCCAGGCCGGCTTTGTTCAGCGGCGTCTGAATCAGGCCGTCGGCGTGGACCAGGGTATAAATCAAATTGCTTTTGCCAAAAATCGGGGTCGCCAGCAGGCCATCGGCGCTGTCTTCCAGGCGGGCGGGTACGTAATCCTCACGGCCGCTTTCGCTGGGCAGGTTGTGGGTCAGGCGGGCGCGGGCGTGGCTGCGCCGGGGTGGGGTGGTTAGCCCTTGCAGGTGATATAGCGCCGGGACGCCGAGCATGTCGAACTGGATCATTGCCGAGACGGGGTTGCCGGGCAGCCCCAGCAGCGGCTTACCGCCAACTGCGCCGACGATGGTCGGTTTGCCGGGGCGGGTGGCGATGCCGTGCAGCAGCACGCCCGGTTCGCCCAGGCTGCCCATCACGCGGGCGGTCATGTCGCGGGCGCTGACGGAGGAACCGGCGGAGATGACCAGCATGTCGCATTCGGCCAGCAGTCTGGCAGCGGCCGTTTCCAGCATGGCGTAGTTGTCCGGGATGATGCCGCCGCGCATGGGAATGCCCCCGGCTTCGCTGACTTGCCCGGAGATAATGTAGCTGTTGATGTCGCGCACCTGGCCCGGTTTGGTGATGAGGGTAGGATGGACCACCTCGTCGCCGGTAGCCAGGATGCCAACGCGGGGCTGGCGTGCGACGGCCAGTTCGGTAATGCCGACGGCCAGCAGGCCGCCTAAATCTTGGGGGCGCAGGCGGTGGCCGGCGGGCAAAATTTCGGCGTCTTGGGCCACGTCTTCGCCAATTTGCAGGATGTTTTGGCCGACGGCGACGGGGCGCAGGACTTCGATTTCAAATTCTGAATGGTGAATGGTGAATGGTGAATGATGAATGGATTGGGTGTGTTCGATTTGCACGACGGCGTCGGCGTCGGCGGGGACCATGCTGCCGGTGTGGACGAGGGCGGCCTGGCCGGGTTGCAGGCTAACGGCCGTTTCCTGGCCCATCAGCGCTTCCCCCACCACCGTGAGCAGTGCGGGCAGGCTGTCGGACGCGCCGTAGGTGTCGGCGGCGCGCACGGCGTAGCCATCCATGCTGCTGCGGCGGAAGGCGGGCAGTGGGGTGGGCGCGTTTTGGGCGGCGGCGGTGATGCGGCCCACGGCCGTGGCCGTGGGGATGGTCTCGGCGGGTAGAACGGTTGTCAGGTGGCGCAGCAGCAGGGCGCGCGCCTGGTCGGGGGGAAGGACGTTGAAGAATTCGGTCATGGGGGTATTTTCAATGGTCAATGGCTAATTGTCAATTATCAACTGTCAATTGGGGTGGCGGGAAGCCAATGCCCAGGGCGGTGCCGAAGGTGATGACGGCCGTGTGCTGCTGTCCGGCGAAAGGCATGGCGGCGGCCTGGCCGTCGTGGAGCAGGTGGGCCTGGATGGGGCGCTGGAGGCGCTGGCTGATTTGCTGGCTCAGGTAGGTTTGCAGGTGGGGGGTGAGCTGCTGCAAACGGCCGTAACAGCTCCAATCTTCCTGGCGCGGCTGACCAGCCAGCAAATAACAGGCCAGGACGATGGCGATCTTGTCGCTTAAGGAAACGCCAGAAGCGGTAACGGCCGTCCACGTTTCCGTGGTGATCTCTAGCAGGCGGTTCAGGGTGTGGGTGGCGGCGCTTTCGTTGCGGCCAAAAGGCAGTCGGGCGCAAGGCGTGGGCAGGCTGGCCAGGATTTCCAGAGAGTCTGGCTGATGGACGATGGCGCGTTTGACGGCCGTTTGCCCAAAATCAAACGCCAACATGGCGGCATTCGGTGGCGCCAGACGGGCCGCGCCGTAGAGGGGCAGTTCGGCGGCGTGGGGCGGGACTGTCACGGTGAAAGCGGGGAAGCCGTGGGCGCGAATGACCGCCTGGGCAGTGGCGGCGGCGATGGCTCCCAAATGCCCGGCCATGATACCGCCGCCGGTGTAGACGGTGTGTATCTGCGTCCAAAACTCCCAATGCTCGGCGCTCCAGGCGGGGCGGACCACGCGGTTGATGGGGTCGCCGCGCAGCAGGGCGAGGAGGTGGAGGGCTAGTTTACGGCCGTATTCTTCGGCGATGGCCTGTGCGGTGGCGCGGGTGGCTGTGTCGCCGGTGAAGCAGGCGTCGAACTGGCGGATCAGGTCGGAATCGGGCAGGTCGGTGGGGAGCCGCAGCGGATGGGCCTGCCGCCGGATTTGCGCAGCCAGGAAGCGGCTGCCCAAAAGCTGGTAGCCGCTCTTGTTGCGCCACGCCAGCGGAATGAACATGCCCGGCAAATCCACAATCCGTACCTGGTTCATGGAGGGGATGGCATAAGGCGGGTTATCAAAGGGGTTCATAAACTGTGAATTGTGAACTGTGAATCAGGCCGGATTGTTTTGGAGCGTTTTGATAATTTTGCGGGCCAGATGCTCGTTAATTTCACGGTGGCGGGGGACGGGTTGAGAAATCCCTGTTTGCGGATTGGTGTACCAGTCGTGTTTGGCTCCGTGGCGGATGAGTACGCAGCCAAAACTTTCGATTTCCTTGATTAAGTCCGACCGTTTCACGCGATGACCAACTCTTCTACTTTGCGGATGCCGGAAATATGCCCTTCGGTAATGTCCAGGTATAAATCTCGCAAATGTTCTTTGAGGTCCTCTAATGTCTCGCCTTGTGTCCAGTAGTCAGGATAGTCTTGAAGATAGCCTAGCCAGACCTCATCATCTTGCCAGTAAACAATTTTTGTGACGTTCATCATTTGCTCCTTCTGACCACATCTTTCACCGCCACGGATTATATCATACCCCGACCAGCATTTCGCGCAGGGTGGTTTCGTCGAGGATGGGGACGTTGAGCTGTTGGGCTTTGCTGAGTTTGCTGCCGGCGTTTTCGCCGGCGAGCAGGTAGTGGGTGTTTTTGCTGACGCTGCCGGTGACTTTGCCGCCATGCGCTTCGATGAGCGTTTTGGCTTCGTCGCGGCTGAGGGTGGGCAGCGTACCGGTGATGACAAAGGTGAGGCCGGCCAGGGGTTGGGGCGTGGTTTCGCTAACGGCCGTTTTCTCCAGGGCAAAACGCAGCCCGGCGGCGCGCAGTTTGTCCAGGACGGCGCGGTTTTTCTCGTTGGCAAACCAGGTGGTGACAGAAACGGCCGTGCCCGGCCCAATCCCTTCGATGGTTTCCAATTGCTCCTGGGTGGCGGCGGCGAGTTCATCTATGCCGCCCAACTGGCCGATGAGCAGCGCGGCCACCACGCTGCCGACGAAGCGAATGCCCAGGGCTGTCAGCAGGCGTTCGGGGGAGCGGGCTTTGCTGGTTTCGATGCCCGCCAGCAGATTGTCTACTTTTTTGTCTTTGAAGCCTTCCAGCGCCAGCAGCGCTTCCTTATTTAAATAGTAGATGTCGGCGACGTCGTGGATGAGACCTTTTTCGGTGAGCAGAACGGCCGTTTGCCCGCCAAAGCTCTCGATGTCCATGGCCCCCCGGCTGACAAAATATTCCACGCGGCGCACCAGTTGTTCCGGGCAGGCGGGGTTGTCGCAGTAGATGGCGACTTCACCGGGCGGCTGCACGGCCGTTTCGCCGCAGGCCGGGCAGTGGGTGGGTTTCGTCACCACGCGCTCGGCGCCATCGCGCCTGTCTATGACGGGGCCGACGATGTAGGGGATGACTTCACCGGCGCGTTTGACCAGCACATAGTCGCCGATGCGGATGTCTTTGCGGGCGATTTCGTCGTAGTTGTGCAGGGTGGCATTGCGCACGATGACGCCGCCGATTTCCACCGGCTCCAGCACGGCCGCCGGGGCCAGGATGCCGGTGCGCCCCACGCTGACGACCACGTCGAGCAGGCGGGTGGTTTTCTCCTGGGCGGGGAATTTCAGGGCGATGGCCCCACGAGGGTCTTTGCCGACGAAGCCGAGGCTGTCGGCCAGGGGGCGGTTGTTGATTTTGGCGACGATGCCGTCTACTTCATAGTTGATGGTGTTGCGGTAGGTGGCCCAGCGCTCGTAGGCGGCGGCGACGGTGTCCAGGTCGGGGCAGTATTGGCAGTCGGTGGAGACGGGGAAACCCCAGGCGCGCAGCAGTTGCAACCGTTCCCATTGGGTGTCGGGCACGCTGCCGCCTTGCCAGGCGACAAAATCATAAACGTAAAGGGTGAGCGGGCGGGCGGCGGTGATGGCCGAATCGAGCTGGCGCAGAGAGCCGGAGGCGGCGTTGCGCGGGTTCATATAGGCGGCTTCACCGGCGGCCAGGCGGGCGGCGTTGAATTTCTCGAATTTGTCCAGGGGGAAGAAGACTTCGCCGCGCACCACCAGGTAGGGGGGAATTGCGGATTGCGGATTGCGGATTGCGGATTGCGGATCGAAGACGGGGATGTGTTTGGGCAGGCTGTGCAGGGTGCGGAGATTGGGGGTGACGTCTTCGCCGATTTCGCCGTCGCCGCGGGTGGCGCCCTGGGTGAAACGGCCGTTTTCATACGTCAGCACCACGCTCAGGCCATCCAACTTGGGTTCGACGGTGAAATCCAGGGGCATGTCGGGGTCGGGCAGCAGGCGGCCGATGCGGGCGCGCCAGGCGAACAGGTCTTCCGGGCTGAAGGCGTTGGCCAGGCTGAGGATGGGCGCGGGATGGCTTACTTTGGCGAAGGCGTCCAGGGCGGGCGCGCCGGCGCGTTGGGTGGGCGAATCGGCCGTGACGAGTTCCGGGTGGGCGGCCTCCAATGCGACAAGCTGGCGGTACAGGTCGTCATACTCGGCGTCGCTGATGATGGGCGCGTCGAGGACGTGGTAGCGGTGGAGGTGGTAGTTGATTTGTTCGCGTAATTGGGTGATTTGGGTTTCGGGAGTCATTTTTCGTATTCCGTATTCCGTATTCCGTGTTTCGTATTCCGTGTTCCGTGTTCCGTATTCCGTGTTCCGTATTCCGTCTACGGATTACGGAATACGGTTTACGGCTTACGGCTTACGGCTTACGGAACACGGTTCAAAATTGACAAAGTATTCCACAGGCGATTCACGTAGATAATTTTTGGGATCGCAAAATTGATCGGCTTTGATGATCATGCCGCCAATGAGTTGACCGATGCGGTGGCAGAGAGAAAGAAGCTGTTCTGCCTGGTCGGCGGTAAGATAGTGGCAGTCAACGGCCGTTTCGACCCAGTGTTGGGTTTCCTGTTGTTCACCATCAGCGTCTGTTAGCTTGCTGACGAAGTGTTTGTCATAGCGACGTTTGGCCCAGGCTTCAGCGATATTTGCGCCAATAGAACGTGATGAGCGTCTAATCTGATCAGTCAGGGCAAAGGTCTCCTCTTTGGGAAAACTTTTAGTGCATTCAAAAACCTGCATGGATAATTCACGCGCCAGCTTGTAAACAAGCAAACCACGGAAGGTTTGAGTGTAGGTCAGTTTTTCCATTTGGTTCCTTTTGGGTCCGTGTTCCGTAATCCGAATACAGCATACGGATTACGGAATACGGATTACGGTTCACGGATAACGACTCACAGACAACATCTCATCCAACGGACTGCGGACGGCGAGGCCGCCCTGATTGAGGACGTGGGTGTAGATCATGGTGGTTTTGACGTCGGCATGGCCCAGGAGTTCCTGGACGGTGCGGATGTCGTAGCCGGCCTGGAGCAGGTGGGTGGCGAAGCTGTGGCGGAAGGTGTGGGGGCTGACGGGCTTGGCGACGTTGGCGAGTTGGGCGGCTTTGTGGACCGCTTTCTGCACGCTGTTTTCGTGTAGATGGTGGCGGCGCATCGCCCCGCTGCGGGGGTCGGTGGAGATGCGTTCGGCGGGGAAGACGTATTGCCAGGCCCAGTCGCGGTTGGCATTGGGATATTTGCGCGTCAGGGCGTGGGGCAAATAGACGGCGCCGAATCCTTGTTGCAGGTCTTGTTGGTGCAGTTGGCGGGCGCGTTGGATTTGTTCCTGGAGCGGGCGGATGACACTTTGGGGCAGAACGGTAATGCGGTCTTTGTCGCCTTTGCCATCGCGCACGACGATAAGTTTTTGGTCGAAGTCTATGTCTTTGATACGCAGGCGCAGGCATTCCATCAAGCGCAGGCCACTGCCATAAAGCAGTTTGCCGATGAGTTGGTAAATGCCAGGCAGGCAGACGATGACTTGTTGGGCTTCATCGGGGCTGAGGAC
>CALFEW010000502.1 GCA_937958365.1 uncultured Chloroflexota bacterium
CTGGTAGGTCTGGCCGACCGGGCCAATACGCGGCTGAAGGCGTTTTCCAAAGGCATGTTGCAGCGCATCGGGCTGGCCCAGGCGCTGCTGAACAATCCGCAGCTTGTTTTTTTGGATGAACCCACGTCCGGCCTGGACCCATTGGGGCGGCGGCTGGTACGGGACATTGTCAATGGGCTGCGCGGTGAGGGAACGGCCGTGTTCCTCAATTCCCACCTGCTCAGCGAAGTGGAAAAAACGTGCGACCGCGTGGCTTTCATCCGTGATGGGGCGATTGTGGAAACCATCGCCCTGGCCGACTTTGACAAGGGCAACCTGCAAGTGACCGTGCGCGTCGGCCAACCGACGCCGCAGTTGCTCCAGGAGTTGAGCCAGTTTGGCAAAGACGTGCGGTGGAATGGGGGGAACGGCCGTATTCACCTCATCCTCGCCCAGGAAAACCAACTGCCGGAACTGTCCCATTGGCTCATCAACCAGGGGCACACCCTGTACGAACTCACCCCCGAACGCCTCTCCCTGGAGGAGCGCTTCCTGCAAATAATCGGCCAACCCCAACGCATAGAAGGCTGACCCACTATCAACTCCCAACTATCAACTATCAACTCCCTATGACCACCTTCATCATCGCCCAACTAACCATTCGAGAAACGCAGCGCCGCCGCATTTTGTGGGTGGTGGTGCTGATGGCGCTGGGATTTTTGGCCCTGTATGGCGTAGGATTGCATTATATCTACCAGGGATTGCTGGAGAACCTGCCCAACCGGGCCAATCTGTCATCCATCACCGGCGGGTTGTTATCCATTGGCCTGTACGTCACCAACTTTCTCATCGCTCTGATGGCTGTGTTGATGTCGGCCGGCAGCGTTTCCGGCGAGATTGAGTCGCACACCATTGACACGCTGGTGACAAAACCGGTGGGGCGCTGGGAATTGATTTTGGGCAAGTGGTTGGGTTTTGTCGGGCTGTTGTTGGGGTATATTGTGCTGCTGCCCGGCGGCGTCATCCTCATCTCCCGCTGGATGACCGGGGTGGAAATTGCTCATTTGTGGGCGGGCATGGGCCTGATTTTGCTGCAAGGGCTGATTTTGCTGTCGCTGAGTCTGGCGGGGGGTACGCGCCTGACGACGATGGCAAACGGGGCGCTGGCGTTTATGTTGTACGGCATCGCTTTTTTGGGTAGTTGGATCGAGCAAATTGGGGCGTTGTTTGAAAATGAAACGGCCGTGCAAATCGGCATCATCACCAGTCTCATCATGCCCAGCGAAGCCTTGTGGCGCAAAGCCCTTGTCCTGTTTCAGCCCAACCTGGGCAACACCCCCATGGTCAGCGGCCCCTTCGCCGTCGCTTCCCAACCCAGCGATTTGATGATCGGTTATGCCATCGTCTACATGCTCGTGCTGCTGGCGCTTGCCCTTTACAGCTTTTCCACCCGCGATTTATAGTCAGATTGGCAGGTAACGCACCTGATCTTCCCATTCATCATGAGTTGTTGCTTCAGCCAACAGTAAAATGTCTTGAATAACAGAATCCATAGGCAGAGAATGATGAACTTCCAATATGCCCGACATCGGTTGATTGGCACGGACTCGTTCATAAGCGAATCTGACCATCGTCTTGACATCATGGGTTAGCAAGATTCTCCCCTCTCTCGCCGCCCATTCCAACACAACTTCATCCTCGACGCCACAGATTTCAGTGTCTTGAATCCGCACAATATCTAAACCGGGTTGGCGCTGCCAAAGACCGCGCAAGATGCGGTTATCGAAGTTTTCGTCAGCGGCCAGTTTTAGCATTCTTTTCACGCAGAGTTAACAAACGTCGCCGGAAATCGTCTTGATCAAAATAATCATCAATGTAGCGATATGACTCTTCTTGCTGCGCTACTCGCCGTTTCAGGTACGTGTCCACATCTTCTTGATGGTCTAAATAGTAAGCAATGACCGCGTATATCTGGGCCAGTTTCAAGGTATCGTAAGACTCGGCGATTTCTTCGGCCGTGTCTCCGCGAAGATAGGCGTGAACAATCGTGTCTATTGGTATACGTGTGCCGGTAACCATCACAACGTCATTTTCGATGCTCAACGGAACTGGTTTTGTTTCGATAGTCAACATCATATCATTCACCTCGGAGGCTCATTATAACACAGGCGCGGCTAACCATTCTCTGGTAGGCACGGCCGTTTTTTGCTAGACTATGCGCCGGAGGACAGACTCATGATAGACACCAAAGGCAACTTTTACCTTGGACGCATCACCAACGCCCAGACCGGCGAAACAGGCGCAGACCCCCTGCTCTATGACCCGGCCGACCTGACCACCCACGCCGTCGTCGTCGGCATGACCGGCTCCGGCAAGACGGGCCTCTGCCTGAGTCTGTTGGAAGAAGCGGCGCTCAACCGCATCCCCTCGCTGATGATTGACCCGAAAGGCGACATTACCAACGCCTTACTGCACTTCCCGGAATTACGGCCGTCCGACTTCCAACCCTGGATCAACGCCGACCAGGCCCGGCGGGAAGAGAAAACCATAGAACAGGCAGCCGAGGAAACGGCCGTTCTCTGGCGCAATGGCCTCAACCAATGGGACATCCAGCCGGAGCGCCTGCAAGCCCTCAAAGAGAGCGTGCGCTTCACCATCTACACCCCCGGCTCCGACGCCGGGCTGCCCGTCAGCATCCTGGCCTCCCTCAAAGCGCCGGTCATCCCCTGGGCCGAAAACAAAGAGCTGCTGCGCGAGCAAATCTCCGGCACCGTCACCGCGCTGCTGGGGCTGATTGGCCTCAAAGACATAGACCCGGTGCGCTCCCGCGAACACATCCTGCTGGCGAACATCTTCGAGACGGCCTGGAGCCAGGGCCAGGACCTGGACCTGGGCGAACTGATCATGCAAACACAGTCGCCGCCCTTTGCCAAACTGGGCGTGTTCGATATTAACCGCTTCTTCCCCGAAAAAGAGCGCTTCGACCTGGCCATGCTGCTGAACAATATCCTGGCCGCTCCGGCCTTCCAGTCGTGGATTGAGGGCGAACCGCTGGACGTGGCCCGGCTGTTGTATGAGGCTGACGGCCGTCCACGCCACACCATCTTCTACATCGCCCACCTGCCCGAAGCCGAGCGCATGTTCTTCGTCACGCTGCTCTATTCGGCCGTGGAATCGTGGATGCGCGCCCAGAGCGGCACCACCACGCTGCGGGCGCTGGTCTACTTCGACGAAATCTTCGGCTACCTGCCGCCCGTCGGCAACCCGCCCTCCAAAGAACCGATGCTGCGCATGTTGAAGCAGGCGCGCGCCTTTGGCGTGGGCCTGGTCCTGGCGACGCAAAATCCGGTGGACGTGGATTACAAAGCGCTCTCCAACGCCGGGACGTGGTTCATCGGCAAATTGGGCACGGACCAGGACAAGCAGCGCCTGCTGGACGGCCTGGCCTCGGCTACGCCGGGTGGCCTGGACCGCAAAACCTACGACACGCTCATCTCCGCCATCGGCAAGCGCGTCTTTTTGATGCGCAACGTCCACGACAAGCAGCCCACGCTCTTCCAAACGCGCTGGGCGATGAATTACCTGGCCGGCCCCGTCATGCGGGCGCAAATTCCGGCGCTGAATGAACTGGCAGGGGTGGGGAAAGTAGTTGATAGTGGGGAGTGGGGAGTGGGGAGTGGGGAATTGGCGGCCAGCGTAGCCCCATCGCCAATCTCCGATCGCCAATCTCCAGTCCCCAATCTCCAATCTTCACTCTCTAGTCTCCCCGGCACGACCACCCGCCCCGCAGTTCCCGGCCGGGTGGCGGAATATTTTCTGCCGAATAATCTGACGTGGAGCAAGGCGGCGGCGAAAGACGGCCGTTCCCTGCCCGCTTCTGCCCAATCACTCGGCCTGTTGTATCGGCCGGTGCTGCTGGCTCAGGCCAGCGTGCGCTTCCTCAACCGCAAGTACAACCTGGACGTGGATATAAAGCGCACGGCCGTCGTCGCCCAACCGGACGAGCGCGGTGTGGTGCGTTGGGAAGAACACGAAACGCCGCCGCTAGACGGCCGTGCCCTGCCCTCCCAACCCGGCCCGCAAGCGCGTTTCACCGAACTGCCCCGCGCCCTGCAAGATGCCCGCAGCCTGGGCGCGCTCAACACCGATTTTGTAGATTGGGCTTATCGCACCACCCAGGTGACAGTTCGCGCCAACGAAACCCTCAAAGTGTACGCCGGTCCCGATGTTTCCCCGGAACAGTTTGCCAAGCTGTGCGCCGACGCCGCCGACGCCCTGCTAGACGCCGAACTGGATAAAGTGGAAGCAATATACGAAAAGAAGATAGACGCCATCGAAGCCAAACTAACCCGCGAAGAGCGCGAATTGCGCGACGACGAAGCGGATTTATCGCAGCGCAAACAAGAAGAAATGGCAACTCACGCCGAGACTTTCCTGGGCCTGTTTAGCAAGCGTAAGCGCAGCGTCTCCTCGTCGCTCACCAAACGCCGCATGACCGAAAAAGCCAGGTCCGACGTTGACGAATCGCTAGAAGCCATCGAAGCATTCCGAAAGGAACTGGATGATCTGGCAAAAGAAATGGCCGCCGCTTTGGACGAGGTGAAGCAAAAATGGGCCGGCATCGCCGCCGAGACCAGCGAAATCAAGGTGACGCCTCTGAAAAAGGACGTCAGCGCCGAGTTGTTTGGCGTGGCCTGGATGCCCCACCACCTGATGCAAACACCCGATAGCGTGGTGGAGTTGACGGGGTACCACCAGGCATGAAGTGAACGATTGAAGAGCAAAGATTGGGGTCTCGGCCCGGTTCATCTTTCATCTTCAATCTTTCATCTTTTGGTCTATGACAACTCCCACAGACATTCTACAACAGCGCCGACGGCTGGCGGAAGAGCAACTCATCGGCGATGGCCAATGGCGCGATAACCTGACGGACGACCAGGCGCAGCGGCTGTTGGTTTGGGCGCGGGATTATGTGGCGCAGGCGATTCTGCAAACGGCCGTTCTCCCCCCCGCCGACGCCGAAGAAGCGCTGGATGAAACGTTAACGGCCGTCACCCACCTCATGCGCCAGGTCAACGACCTGACCGCCGACCTGCCAGGACTGGATGAAGAAACGGCCGTGCGCCGCTGGCAAGCCTTCCTCAAAGCCGCCCAAACCCTCACTGGATCATCCGCCGACCCTAAAGAAACCGAACAATTGGTCTATTTACGCCAGACATGGGATAATGAAGCCACTTTTACACAGCTTCATCAACTCATTGTCTCGGAGCAAGAAGAAGAATGAACAAACGCAACGCCGGACTGGGCACACTTGTTCTGGTCATCATTGCCGCCATCTCTATTTTTTTAGGGCGTGATCTATTTTCCGAATTGGGGTTAGAAGAGACGGATGAAGGAACGGTAACGGCCGTGCCCTCCCAGCCCATCACCACCACCGCCGATTGGTACGACATCTACTTCACCGACCCCACCTGCCCACCCGCCGAAGAACGCGCCGGCGGTCTGGACGAAACCATCGCCGCCGACATTCTAACAGCCCAAACCCAGGTAGACGTGGCCGCCTACGACCTGGATTCCATTCCCATCGTCAACGCTTTGATCGAGTTGGAAAAACGGGGCGTCATCGTCCGCGTCGTCACCGATACCGACAACGCCGACCAGACGTCCATCAACCGGCTGCGGCGCAACGGCATCAGCGTGATAGAAGACAAACGCAGCGGCCTGATGCACGACAAATTTGTGGTGATAGACGGCCGTATCCTCTACACCGGCTCCCTCAACTTCACCAGCAACGGCTCCCACTGCAACAACAACAACCTGGTACGCATCGAATCCCCCGATTTGGCCGCCAACTACATGGCCGAAATGGACGAGATGTACGTTAGCGGACTCTTTGGCCCGACTTCCCTGGACAACACCCCCAGCGAACAGATCACCCTCAGCGGCGTACCCATCGAAAACTACTTTGGCTCCGAAAAGGAAATCTCACCCATCATCGCCAGCGCCGTCGCCAGCGCCCAGGAAGAAATCCTCTTCATGGCCTTCTCCTTCACCGATGAGCAAATCGGCGAAGCGATGCTTGGCCGCGCCGACGATGGCGTCGCCTTACGCGGCGTCTTCGAGACCGTCGGCGCAGACAGCGAGTTTAGTTACTTCCCCAAAATGTCCGCCGCCAAAGCCCAGGTGCGGCTAGATGGCAACCCGCGCGTCATGCACCACAAAGTCATCATCATAGATCGCCAGACCGTCATCTTCGGCTCGTTCAACTTCAGCGACAGCGCCAACAACCGCAACGACGAAAACGTCCTCATCGTCCACGACCCCACCTTTGCCGGCTACTTCGTCGAAGAATTCGAGACCATCTGGCAAGAAGCAAAGCAGTAGCGAGTAGCGGGTTTCACCCGCCACTCGCTACTCGCCGCTCGCTACCCGCTCCATTACCGTATCCAAATCCTTATCGCCTCGCCCGCTCAAATTCACCAGAATCATTTGGTCCGGTCGCATGGTGGGAGCGCGTTTGATGGCTTCGGCCACGGCGTGGGCCGATTCCAGAGCAGGGATAATGCCCTCGACTTTGCACAACGTCTGAAAAGCCGCCAGAGCTTCGGCGTCGGTGGCGTAGGTGTAACCGGCGCGCTCCTGGTCGCGCAGCAGGGCGTGTTCCGGGCCAACGCTGGGATAATCCAGCCCGGCGCTGATGCTGTGGGTTTCCCTGATCTGGCCGTCGGCCGTCTGCATCACGTAGCTTTTCGTGCCGTGCAGCACACCAATGCGCGATACGTTGGGGTCGGCAAAGCGGGCGGCGTGTTTGCCGCCGGCAATGCCCTCGCCGCCCGCCTCTACGCCAATCAGTTCCACGCTCTCGTCGTCGCGGAAAGCGTGGAAGATGCCCATGGCGTTGCTGCCACCGCCCACACAGGCGATGATGGTATCGGGTAAACGGCCGTGCTGCGCCAACATTTGCTCCCGTGCTTCCCGGCCAATCACGCTCTGAAAATCACGCACCATCATCGGATAAGGATGCGGTCCCAAAACAGAGCCGAGCAGATAGTGGGTAGTGTCCACGTTTGTCACCCAGTCACGGATGGCTTCGTTGATGGCGTCCTTGAGCGTTTTGCTGCCACTTTCCACCGGACGCACTTCCGCGCCCAGCAGCTTCATGCGCAGCACGTTGGGCTGCTGGCGGGCGATGTCTACGCTGCCCATATAGACGATGCACTCCAGCCCCAGCAAAGCGCACGCCGTCGCCGACCCCACGCCGTGCTGCCCCGCGCCCGTCTCGGCGACAATGCGCCGTTTGCCCATGCGCTGCGCCAGGAGCGCCTGCCCCAGGGCGTTGTTGATTTT
>CALFEW010000503.1 GCA_937958365.1 uncultured Chloroflexota bacterium
GCAAACGGCCGTATCCACCCTATTTCGCCAGATGACGGCCGCCGGGATCCATTCGCCGAGCGTGAAGGAGTGCAAGACGGCCGTCGGCGATGCCGTGTACCTGGCGCTGCTGGATTTGGGCCAACTGCGCCAGATCACCGACGACGTGGTTTACGCCGCGCCGCAGTACACAGAATTTACCGGGCAGATTGCGCGATATTTGCAGGTGAACGGCCGTATCAACGCCGCCCAGACCCGCGATTTGCTGCAAACCAGCCGCAAATACGCCATCGCCTTGCTGGAACATCTGGACGACATCAAAGTCACCAAACGGATCGGCGATGATCGGGTGCTGAACAGCCCTGGGAGAGACTAGAGACTGGAGATTAGAGATTGGTGCAATCTCTAATCTCCAGTCTCCGATTTTTATAGCCCCAACAGAATCCCGGCAATTGTCAGATAAATGAACAGACCGGTGGCGTCTACCAGGGTACTCATGGCCGGGCCGGAAACGACTGTGGGATCGATGTGCAGGCGGCGGGCCAGCAAAGGCAGCACGGCGCCCAGGCTGTTGGCCCAGACAACAATGGCAAATATGGCAAGCGAGACGGTGAGAGCGACTCCGTTGCCGGTTCCCCAAAGGAGGGCACGGCCGTAAGCCACCACCGCCATCACAATGCCTAAAGCCAGACCAATGCGCAGTTCGTGCCATAACGGCCGTAAAAACCCCTTCGTATCCAATTCACCCAGCGCAATGGACCGGATAACCGTGCTGGTGGTTTGTGAACCGGCGTTGCCGCCGGTGCCAATGAGCAGCGGAATGAAAAACGACAGGGCGACAACCGTTTGCAGTTCCGTCTCGAAGTGCCGCAGCACACTGCCCGTCAACGTTTCGGTGAGGAACAAAAGCAGCAGCCAGCCAATACGCCGACGGGCGACGCCCAGGATAGGCGTATCCAGATAAGGCCGGTCCAATGGCTCCGTCGCGCCTAGCCGTTGGATGTCTTCTGTGGCTTCATCTTCCAATACGTCTATCACGTCGTCAATGGTAATCACGCCGATGAGCCGGCCATCATCATCCACCACAGGCAAAGAGAGCAGGTTATAACGCGACATCAGGCGGGCGCATTCTTCCTGATCTGTTCCCAGAAGGACCGAAATGACCTCAGGGTCCATGATGTTGGCCAGGGGTGTGTGGGGATCAGCGATGATGAGCTGCCGTAGACTGACAGCGCCAGATAAACGGCCGTGCCCATCCACCACAAACAGGTAGTTGAGGTCATCGTTGTCCGGCTGCCAATCGTGCAGCGCTTGCAGGGCTTCGTCACGGGTCATGCGGCGGCGCAAGGCCAGGAATTCGGAAGTCATCAAGCCCCCGGCCGTGTCGTCGGGGTGAAGGAGCAACGGCCGTATCTCTTCCGCATCCTCCATACCGGCCAATACAGCTTGCGCCTGTTTCGGCTCCATATTGCTCAGGACA
>CALFEW010000504.1 GCA_937958365.1 uncultured Chloroflexota bacterium
GGTCGCCTGACGGCCGTTGCCCAGGGCATCTAACATCGCCACCGGCAGCCATTTATCCAGGGTGTCATCCAATGAAATGGCCCCTTCTTCGACAAGCTGCAAAATCAGCGTACTCGTAAACGAATGGGTCAGCGGGCCAATACGAAACAGCGCGTCGCTGCGCATCGCTTTACCGGCCTCCACATCAGACAACCCCACAGAAAATAACTGTTTGCCCACGCCCGGCGCGCGCACATACAGAGCCACACCTGGCCCATCGTCGGCAAACGAGGTCTGCAATATGCCGTTAATCGTCTCGTAAGCGTCCACCTGCTGCCGACAGCCGACGACGGCCAGTAAGAGCAGAAGTAACATGATGCGGATGAAGGGTTTGTATTTAATCATGCCGGTAGTATCCAGTATCCAGTATTCAGTGTCCACTGTTTTGTAAGCTGTTAGCTATAAGCCATTCGCCATGAACCGAAATCCGAAATCTCAAATCCGAAATCCAAAATTCTTCTTCCTTGACCAATTCGCCAATTTGCTTACCATACGGACTATGAGTAAGGGTAGCGGTTATCAATTGGAGTACCTGGAAAAGTACCGGCAACGGCCGTCTGCCCCGCCGCCGGACAAACAAACGCCCCAACCAGACAAGAAAAAGCCGCGGGGTTGTGCGCGCCTGTTGATCTGGCTGGTGCAGTTGAGCCTGCTGGGGCTGCTGCTGGCGATGGTCGCCGGGATTGGCGGTTACATTTATCTGAACCAGCAGCTTGCCGGAGCCATCGAACAGGTGACGACCTATCGCGGCTCTGGAGCCGGTGGCACGCCCCGTTTTTTTGACCGCAACGGCAATTTGCTCTTTGAACTGACCACCACCGAAAAACGGCGCTGGCTAACCTACAACGAAATCCCCCGCGTCATTATTGACGCCACCGTCGCCGCCGAAGATGACACCTTTTGGACCAATCCCGGCGTAGACGTGGCCGCCAATGTCGCCGCCCTGGTGCGCAACTACCGCAACCCAGACGGCCGTCCCGTAGGGGCCAGCACCATCACCCAACAACTCGTGCGCCACATTGCCTTCACCTACGAAGAACGCATCGCCGTCAGCTATGAGCGCAAACTTCGCGAAATGTTCCTGGCTTTCATGCTCACCCAGCAGCGCAGCAAAGAAGCCATCATCCAGATGTACCTCAACGAAATTTACTATGGCAACCTGGCTTACGGCATCGAGGCGGCCGCCCAGACCTATTTTGGCAAAGCGGCCGTAGACCTGAACCTGGCCGAAGCCGCCTTTCTGGCCGGATTGCCCCAATCGCCCTACGAATTGGACCCCTACAACAACTGGGAAGGAGCCAAAACACGGCAGGCCTTCATCCTCGACCTGATGTTGTCGGAAGGTTACATCACCTATATTGACGCGGAGGTCGCCAAAGGCGCGCCGCTGACGCTGGCGTCGTTGATTCCCGTGCAGGAGCAGGCCGCCGGGGCAGTGCTGGAAGCGCCGCACTTTGTCTTGTACGCGCAAAATGAACTGGAACAGCGCTATGGCCCGGACGCCCTGACCAAAGGCGGCTGGCAGGTGACCACCAGCCTGGACCTGAACCTGTTTCATCTGGCGGAGCAGGCCGTGCGCGAGGGCGTGGCCACCAACGCCGCCGCCCACGACGTGAGCAACGGTTCGGTGGTGGTGATTAAACCGGCCACCGGCGAGATTTTGGCGATGGTGGGCAGCCTGGATTATTTTGACGAGGCCATTGCCGGGCAGGTGAACGTGGCGCTGCAACCGCGCCAGCCAGGCAGCGCTATCAAACCCGTCACCTACGCCACGGCGCTGGCGCGGGGCTGGTCTACCGCCGACGTGCTGTGGGACGTGCCCATCAAGCTAGACCTGGGCAATGGGCAGGTGATGACGCCGGTGAATTATGACGGCCGTTACCGCGGCCCCGTCCTCTTCCGTGATGCCCTCGCCAACAGCTACAACATCCCGCCCATCCAACTGCTGCGCGACGTAGGCTTGCCGGCGTTCATCGCCACCGCCCGCGCCCTGGGCATCGAATCGTTCCGTGAAGACCCCAACTATTACGGCCTGGCCATCACCCTGGGCGGCGGCGAAACGCCCTTGCTGGAGCTAACCCACGCCTACGCCACCTTTGCCAACATGGGGCAAAAACCGCGCCTCACCAGCATCCTGCGCATCACCGACAGCCGGGGCAACGTGGTCTACGACGCGCAGCGCGACCGCACGCCACCGGTAAACGCCATTGATCCGCGCATCGCCTACATCATCACCGACATTTTGGACGACGATAAGGCGCGGCTGCCAGCCATGGGCGTGGGCAACGCCCTGGAACTACCCTTCCCGGCGGCCGTTAAAACCGGCACCACAACAGATTTCCGAGACGCCTGGGCGGTGGGTTACACGCCGGGCGTGGCCGTGGGCGTCTGGCTGGGCAATTCCGACGGCCATCCCATGCGTGATTTGCCCGGTTTACGCAGTTCGGCGGTGGTTTGGAACGCCATCATGCAGGGCATTTACGCCGACGAAGGGTTGATGGGCAGTTTGATGGTAGACGGCCGTTTTCCCCCCACCGCCTTCACCCAACCGGCCGGCCTGGAAGCGCGGCAGGTTTGCCTGCCATCTGGGACCGGCGGGTCGCGCTGCACCGCCTCGCGGGTAGACCTGTTTCTGGCCGGTGTGCCGCAGCACGGCATCGCCGGCATCCAATACAATACCAACGCCACCGCCAATCCGGGGGCCTGGACCCTGGTGACGCAGCCGTTAACCGCCGAAGATGCGCAGAAAATCACCCTATCGGAACTCAGCGACGGCACAAAGCCACCGCGCCCCGGCGAATGCGTGATCAATGGCGCCAGCCCCTCAAGCAGCGCGGCGCGCTTATACTTGCAGCCGCCGCCTTATTACCCGGACGAAGTGCGCGCCCGCATCTGGGCGCAAAGCGCCGGCTACCGCATGGCCCCGGCCACCGTCTGCCCGCTGGGGTATGCCAGCGCCTCTGGCGGCAGCGCGGCGGGTTCGTCCGCGGCCGCCGCCGACGATGGCAGCATTCGCAGTTCGTCGGGTGCGCCGGTGGCGGCCCCGGCCAGCGGCAACTATTACATTTTGGCCCCGTCGGCCGGTTCGACGGTAAGTGGGCTGGTGATGGTGCATGGCACGGCCGTTGTGCAGCCAGGCCAATCGTACGTCATCGAAATCAGCAGCAGTGGGACGTCGGGACAGTGGACGGCCGTTAACAGTCCTACCGCCCAAACCGTCAACAACGGCACGCTGGCCCAACTTCAGGCCGATGCTTTCTCCCCTGGCGACTATACCTTACGCCTTTCCATCCTCAACGCCGACGGCAGCCCGGCCGGCGATCCACACATGGTCCCCATTGTGATTGGCCCATAAACAAGGGGCTACTCTGGCCAGGCCTCGTGGTATAATGCCGCTGAGGAATGCACGGATAGGTCATGACTTAATATGGCTGGCGTGTAGAGATAGCGTGAATAACTTTGATCTCCGCTGTTTCTATCTTGACGCGCTAAACGCCAAATGTGAGGGATATTGTAATAGTCATGATTTGGTTTGAAGCACTGTCATTCTGACGAGTCTTCGAGGAAGAATCCCCTTGCTGCCGACAAACAGGGATTCTTCGCTCCGAAGACTTCGCTCAGACTTTGTCCTGAGCAACGCCGAAGGAATGACTTCTACCAAATCGTGACCATTACAAAATGTGAGGGATATGATGGTGAATATGATAACGGCCGTTTATGAAAATGGCGTTTTGCGACCGCTAAAACCGTTACCTTTGCGCGAACGGCAGGAAGTTCGGGTGCAAATTTTACCGCTATCTCAGGGTGATGAAATGACAGAGGCTATCCAGATGCTGGTAAGCGCCGGTTTATTAACGCCGCCGGTCGGCCAGTCAGAAGTAACATCGCCCTCTGAAGAAGAGCGCCTGACCCTGGCCGCCCGACTAGGGCAGGCATCCGCCAGACCTCTGTCCGAGGTCATCATTGAGGACCGTGACGCATGACGATGGCCTTGTTCTTTGACAGCAGCGCCCTTGTCAAGCGGTATGTCGCGGAAGCAGGCTCAACCTGGGTCCAGATGGTAACTGCTTTAGAAAATGGGCGAAATCTCATCGTAGCCCGCATTACCTGGGTAGAAGTGCTGAGCGCTTTTGCCCGGCTACGACATGAAAACAAGCTGTCGGACGGGGATGTAACGGCCGTCATTCAAACCTTTCGTTATGACTTCGATACCCAGTACCAGGTGGTAGAACTGGATAAAACCCTGGCGTATCAGGCTGGGCAACTGCTGCAACGCCATCCGCTTCGCGCCTATGACAGTGTGCAGCTTACCTCTGCTCTGGCGCTAAAACCTACCTTCGACCAATTCCCTGGCGTCGAGTTAACTTTTATATCGGCCGATAAACGTTTGTTGAAGGCAGCCAGGGCCGAAGGGTTGGCGGTAGACAACCCGAACGATCATTTGTAACGGCCGTTACCCTTCCCCACCGTCCCAAACCGTCAACAACGGTATGCTGACTCAACTTCAGGCCGGCGATCCACACATGGTCCCCATTGTGATTGGCCCTTGAGATGCAACAATCCTGGGCCATCGCCGGACAAAACAGCCCCATCGCCCCCACAATTTCTAATCGAATCCCAACCTTGCGGTAAGCATTTTCGTAAGATGCCGTAGTAGAATGTAATCAATAGTACTTCAGTACCACGCGATAGGGTTCGCAAGCAAAGGCGAACGAAGATGCGCCTGATGTCTCGTAACCGAATGGCTTACTGAATTCAAGCGCATCCGGCAGTCTCCCCGACATCGTTAGATCCACTTTGTATGCAGAAGCATGTGAGTACAAACTTCTTGTCTTAGACGTTGCAGTCAATTTTCCATACAACTCAAGCAGTTACATCGCATTCAGGCGGTTGCACGAGCAACGTTATGTCTCTATTCACACCTGAACGAAAGGAGAACAAATCTATGACCACGAGAAAAGCGCAAGGGCGTTTCAGAATACACGCCTCATTTACCTTAATGACGCTGATTGTTTTGCTGCTGGGGTTGAGCGTTTCACAAGCCAGCGCGGCCAACTTCCCGGATGAAGATGGGCCGCTGCGCAACCGTCTGACTCTGACTGGTAAATATGGCATGATTGCCGGTGGCGCTGGTTTGGAAGATACGGGCATCAATACTCTGGCGCTCAACGTGCCGGGAAGCAGCATCGCCGCAGCCTATCTGTACTGGGCCGGCACCACAAACGACGACGCAGGTGACAACACAGTGAACTTCCAGGTAGATGGCGGGACCGCGCAATCGTTAACGGCCGATGACGTATATGGCCCATCGCTCTGGTACTATTCTTTTGGCACGGGCGATACCTATTACCACCACGTCTACGTGCGCGACGTGACGGCCCTGGCGCAGCTTGGCGCGCACACCTACACCCTGTCTGGTTATACGGTATCGGGCGGCAGCGGGTTGGCTTATGGTTTTGGCATGGTGGTGGTGTATGAAGACCAGACGCTCAACGACAGCACGATCACGCTGCTGGATGGTCTGGATTCGGTGTATTGGCAATTTGACCCCCCGCGGGACAGCCCTTCGTCGGTTAACTGCGTGAACTTTGAGGCGAATCCCACGCTGCCGCGGGTGATGGAGTTTTACGTGTTTGCCGGTGGTTCCGCAGATTCTAACGAGGAAGATCGGCCGAACAGTTTGCATTACGTGGTGGGCAGCGGCGCGCCGCCGACCGACGTTTTGAATGCGCCGGGTCAGGTTACAGTGACAGACCCGTTTGTCTCGACGAGTGGCAACGCCTGGGACACGTATACGGAAACCATTGTGATCCCGGCCGGCGCGACGTATGCCTGCTTCCAGACAAGTTCTGACGGCGGACCTTTTGGTAATCCCGATGGCGCGAGTTTCTTGTGGTTGATGGGCGGGTTTAATTTGAAGGAAGAGACGCCCACGGCCGTTTCCCTTGCCACTTTCTCCGCCGACAACCGGTTGGTTTTGCCGGTCGCCAGCGTGGCCCTGGCGCTGACGCTGCTGGGCAGCCTGACGGGCGTCCTGGTGGTGCGCCGCCGACGCGCCTGATCGGCTGCGCCTGAGCTGAGCTTTTTGAAGGGGTGTTCTGGAGAAGAACACCCCTTTTTTATTGGTTAATAGTACCAATTAACCAGTCGGTTTTTGAGCCGTTCTAACCAAATCCGAACGAATCCCCTCTTGGGTGGCTCTATAATCTTGGCACAAGCAACAACTTTTCTGATTGTAGTAAAACAATCGCAGAATAAGTGATACGGCCGTGCGTAAACTTTGTAACATTTGCGCGAGCGTGTTGAGTTGCCTGAACATATTGTTAACAGGAGCCTTTGGCCCTGAGCTGAATGAGCAAACGGGGCGCGGAGAGCCGCCCACATAGTAGGTAACAAGGAGAAGTAAAGATGAATAAGGTTATGAAGAGCCGGAAATATGT
>CALFEW010000505.1 GCA_937958365.1 uncultured Chloroflexota bacterium
GTTTTGACGTGCGCACCTTGCACAGCCTGGCTTTGGAGATTGTGCGCCTTTCGGAGAGCGGCCTGGGCGAAGAAAACCCCGGCCCGGAAGTCCTGGACGAAACCCGCAGCAGCAACGCGCTGGCCCAGGACGTGAACCATTGGATTGAGGCATACCCCGACCAGTGGTACGCTTTTCTCACGGACGACACGCCGCAAATGCGCGCCCGCTGGCGCGACATCACCGAACGCACCGCCCGCGCCTTCATCCGCGCCGCGAAGAATGAGCGTTACCGGCCGGAAGAAATCCTGCAAAGATTAAAAACTGAAGATTCAGGATTGTCTCCAGACCAGACCAATCTTGAATCTTCAATCTATTCTTCGCCTTTGTTGTGGATGATGGCCGGGATTTACGGCCGTTACCAGACCATTCTCACCCGCCAGGGTGCGTTGGACTTCGACGACCTGATCTGGCAGGCGACCGATTTGCTGGAAAACCGGCCCCATTTTACCGATGAACTGCGCCGCCGCTGGCCTTACGTGCTGGAAGACGAAGCCCAGGACAGCGTCCCGTTGCAAGAAGTGCTGCTCACCCAACTCACCGGGTCAGATGGCAACTGGGTGCGCGTCGGCGATCCCAACCAGGCGATCACCAGCACCTTCACCGCTGCCCACCCGCGCTTTTTTAATGCTTTCATAGACCGGCCGGACGTGGTGGCCCGGCCGCTGCCCAACAGCGGCCGCTGCGCGCCGCTGATCATGGGCGCGGCCAACGTCATGCTCCATTGGGTGATAGACAACCATCCCGTCGCCGAAGTGCGCGCCCACACCTTCCGGCGGCAAGATATTCTGCCCACGCCGCCCGGCGACGCCCAACCCAATCCACCCGACAGCGAAGCTCATATCGAGCTTAAGGTTTACAAACACCGCGAAGATGAGGAACTGCCGGCCATCGCCAAAAAAGCCATGCGTTACGCGCTGGAACACCCCGACCACACCCTGGCGATCCTCGTACCGACCAATCAGACCGGCTACACGTTGGCCGATCATCTGGATGAATTGGGCGCGGACTATGACAATTTGCTGCGCGGCGGCAGCCACGAACGAGAAATCGCCGCGGCCATGCACGCCATCCTGGCCGTGCTGGCCGACCCGCTGAATACCAAAGCGTTGGTCGCTGCCCACGCCAGCCTGCATGAATTGCAGCACCCATCGGCCCTGGCCCCGGAGGAAGACCTGCCGCGCCTGCACACCATTCTGCGCAGCGTTCACAAGCCGGAAGCGCTGCTCTTTCCCTGGGATGGCGAGGATGTGGCCCGTGCCCTGCCTGCCGGCGTCGCCACGGAAGATGACCTGACGGCCGTTGCCCGGTTTGCCGAATTTATGCAGCGCATGTTTGCCCTGCGCACGCTGCCCATTGACGACCTGGCCCTCTCTCTGGGCGACGAATTATTCGCCACCGGCGACGTTCACGAGGTGGATTTGGCGATTGCTTACCAGATCGCCACGATTTTGCGCCGGTGGGGCGACGCCCAACCGGAATGGCGGCTGCCAGACCTGGTGGCGCAACTGGAGGACGTGGTGCAAGGCCGGCGCGGTCTGCCCATCACCGCCCCGGCCGACATGGGCTATGAGCCGAGCGCCGGACGCATCACCCTGACCACTCAGCACAGCGCCAAGGGGTTGGAGTGGGACGCGGTTTTCCTGGTGGGCATTGATGGCTTCTGGATACCGGGCAGCCTGGAAGCCCCTTTCCTGGGCGTCCATGATTTCCTGGGCGGCGACCCGACGGCCGAAGCGGCGGCCCAGTTGCGTTATCTGATGGCGGGGGATGCGGGGATTTATGACGGCCGTTCGGCCACCGAAAGCGCCCACGTCGAAATCATCAGCGAACGGCTGCGCCTGCTTTACGTGGGCATCACCCGCGCCAAACGTACGCTGCATCTCAGCCGCAGCCGCGCCACCCGCCAATACAACAAAGACCGCGACGCTGAACCGGCTACAGTTTTGGGCGTGATTTATCGCTACCTGAAGGGGGGAGTTGATAGTTGATAGTTGGGAGTCGGGAGTTCACAATTCATATTTCTATATGTCAGTTTTACGAAAACTGGGTTAGCGATTAAAATATGGCCTATGAGCATAGTCAACCCCTTTTATCATCGTGGCGCTATCCGGCAGGCAGCCAATTTTCACGGCCGTCAGCATGAAACCGAACAAATTCTGGGCCTGTTGCGTAATGGGCAGAGCGTTTCGCTCATTGGGCCGCGCCGCATCGGAAAAAGCTCGCTGCTCATCCATTTGTGCCGACCTGAAGTGCGGCTGCAATGGGGCCTGGACCCGGCCAAAACCTGGCTCATCCTGATTGACTGCCAGGAACTTGGCGGCTCGCCATCGGAAGAGGTGTACGAAATCTTGCTGAATGGCCTGCATCACGCCGCCACGGAAGCTGGCGTCACCCTGGAGGCGCTGAACGGCAGCCCCAGCACGTATCGTGATCTGGATCGCGCCCTCTACCAGATCAGCCAAAATCATACGACGGTGGTCTTTTTGTTGGACGAATTTGAGCTGCTGGCGGCCAACGAACACCTGACCCCCTACTTTTTTGCCCGCCTGCGTGGGCTGACGACGAAATATGGGCTGGCTTATCTGACGGCGAGCCAACGGCCGTTGTTCGCCATCACCGCCGAAGAAGAAATCCTCAGTTCGCCTTTCTTCAATATTTTCGTCACACTGCCGCTGGGCCTGTACAGCGACGAAGAAGCTCGTACCCTTTTCCTCTCCCGCCTGGCAGCCACCGGCGTTAGCTTTAGCCAGGGCCTTAGCGCCCATTTACGGTTTCTGGTCGGCCCGCATCCCTTTTTCTTGCACGTTGCCGGCTACCACGCTTATCAGGCGTTGTCGCAAGACATCAGCCTGGAAACGGCGGCGGACTTTAGCCAGTTGGATGACGCTATCGAGGTAGAGGCCGATTCGCACCTGGGCTATCTCTGGCAAAACCTGACGGCCGAGGAGCAATACGTCCTGGCGATTGCCGATGGCTCGATTGATACGCTGCGCCTCCTCGAACAGCAATGTCTGTTGATCAACCTGGACGGCAAATATACCTACGCCAACGAGATTTTGCGCCGTTACGTGCGCCGCCAGGAAGTGCGCGGTCTCATCCAGGCCGGGCCGTTTGTCATTGATCAGCAGCGCCATCAGGTGTGGGCCGGCGGCCAGGAGATGAACCTGACCACGTCGCAGTTCAATATTCTGATGCGTTTATGTCAACAACCAGGCCAGGTGGTACACGGCGACGACCTGGAAACGGCCGTATGGGGCGACGTGTTGGTAGATGATCCCGACCGGCTGAAAACCCTGATCAAACGCTTGCGCCGCGCCATTGCCCCTTACGACAACTGGATTATTAGCGAGCGAGGGGTTGGTTATGCGCTGCGCCCCCCGGATTAACGCGCTGTTTCAGCCGATGGCTTCATCGTTGCGGCGCTTTTGGGCGGCTGCCCTCTTTTTTCTGTTTGCCCTCTTGTGTTTGCTTCAACCGACGACAGGTCTACAGGCGCAGGACGAGATTGTGCCGTACTGGCAGTATGCCGCTTCGGCCCGATTGAGCCACCTCTTGCCCCTGGACCTGAATCAGGACAATAACGACGAACTGCTGCTGGTGGACGAGACAGGGCGGGCGGCGTTGTTGAACGCTTCTGGCGTGCGGCAGTGGACGTTTGAAGCCGGGGATGGGATTACGGCCGTTGGCGCTGTGCCCACCATTCGCTCCGGCCAGCCTGCCACAGGCATTGTCCTCGGCGCGCCCAACCGTCTGCTGCTGCTGTCCGATGCCGGCGTGGAAATCTGGCAGACCCGGCTTACGGCCGTTGAGCCGCCGCCGTCCCTGTTTACCATTGGCGGCGAAGAAGCGGCCCGCGCCTGGCAAGAGCAGTATACGGCCGTTCCCGCCGCCATTTTGCCCGTTCAAACTCCGACCGGAGCAGCCCAATCCCCCGACGCACAAAGCATCCTGGTTGTGATGCAGTCCGGTCAGTTGCAGTTATTGGATTCGCGGGGCAGCTTGCAGTGGCGGTATGCACGCAACACCAACCCTTCCCTGAATGGCACGCCGCAGGCCATCGTGACAGATATGGATGGCGACGGCCGTCAGGAAATCCTTCTGGGCAGTTTTAACCCGCGTCGCTTTAGCCAACTGGTGATGCTAGACACCGAAGGCGACCTGATGTGGGAACAAAA
>CALFEW010000506.1 GCA_937958365.1 uncultured Chloroflexota bacterium
TGGGGTCATTTTGCGGGGTTTGGCGTGGCGAGTAGCGGGTAGCGAGTCCAGAATGAGACCCCGCTACCGGCTACTCGCTATCCTGTTAACCCCATGAGTTCCTGAAGACCCGAAAAATGGTGTTGCGGATGTAGAGAATCTGGTATGCTCGTATGATGGCACAAGGCATGATGGCGGCGTCGCCCAAATCAACCTTTTAGAGTTCGCTGGAAATTGATGTTGGAGTTTCCAGATTGGACCAATCTCCAAGATTGGTCCAATCGCGCCAAATTGAAAACGAGCGAGCTTTGAGCAACGAAATATAGTGGGAGGCGGGATGAAGTTTCAGAAGATTTTGGTGCCCCTGGATGGCTCGGAATTGGCGGAGCGGGTGGTTTTACCCGCGATGCGCATCGCTGAGGATGTCCGGGCAAAGGTGGTGTTTTTGACGGTGGTATCACCGGTGGCGCGACCGGATGCGCCAGGTTTGGTGGAACGGGTGGTACAGACGAGCAAGTACGAGGCCGGGCTTTATCTGAAATCGGTGCGAAGCCGGGTGCTGCCGACGACGACGGAGGTGGATACGGCCGTGCAAGCCGGCCGCCCCGCCAATGAAATCATCCGTTACGCTCAGGAAAACGAGGTGGACCTGATCATCATGACCACACACGGCCGTTCCGGCCTCACCCGCTGGTCTTTTGGTCGTGTCGCCGAAAAGGTGCTGCGGCGCGCCCCGTGCCCGACGGTCATCTTGCGCAGCCATCAGACCATCATCCCCGATAAAATCAAGCGCATCCTCGTCCCTTTGGACGGCTCGCTGCTGGCCGAACAGGCGCTGCCCCCAGCCCACGATATGGCCGTCGCTCTGGGCGCGGAAATTGTGTTGTTGCAGGCCGTGGAATCGCCCCCCCTTTTCCAATTTGGACAGGCGGATACGACTGTACCTGGAACCGATCCGCAATTGGCGCGATCCTATCTGACCCGGATTCAGGCGCGGCTGCAAGCCAAAGGCATTGCCACCTACGTCGAAGTCGTCGCCGGTTCGGCGGCTGACGCCATTGTGGATTTTGCCGCCGCCAATAAAATCGATCTGATCGTTTTGTGTGGTCTAGGGTCTTCTGGCTTTCAGATGTGGATGTTTGGCAGCGTGACCGAACGGGTGATGAAAGGCGCAGCTTGTACGACGATGTTGATTCGGCAGGAGCGCTTGCCGGAAGCGTAAGCGTCGGCGCTGGCTTGCCGGCCACGCCCTTACGTTTGCGTCTCCCGAAATGAACAAGGGATTTTGATGGTTGACCAACACAAGATGACGGGGAGTCGTGTTTTGCCGCTGCTGGTGGATGGTTTCAGTCTGGCGGCGTTGGTGGTCGCGCTGAGGGCAGGTCCAGGAACGGCCGTTGCCACCCTGCAAACCCCCGCCGGCTACAACGTGCTGTACCTGCTTGGCGCTTACCTCTTCATGTGCGCCGGCGTGTACCTGCTGCGCAAATTGGAGCCGGGACCAGACGCCAGCGCCTGGGCGCAAACCAGCCGACTGCTGGCCCGCCCGACGCGCATGGTATTGGGCGTCTTGTTTGGTCTGGCGACGACGACGGTGATGGCCTATCAGTTCGGTTATTTCAACGCCATCTTTGTTGTGGATACGCTGGCTTTGGGGGAGGGGGAGTCGGCGATGTTGTTTGCCTTTGCGCCGGGAGCCTGGCTGGGCCTGTCGTTGGTTTACACGGCCGTTCTGGCCCTGCACGTAACGCCGACGGTGCGATGGGGAAACGGCCGTTACCCCTGGCAGGCGTTCCTCGGCTTACTGTTCGTCAACGTCATGTTCCTGTTCCTGGCGGCGCAGATGACGGCCGTCCTCACGCTCGCCAACCTCTCCGGCTGGCTGGCCCCCTTTGTTCTCAGCTTTCTAGCGTTCCTCTTGCTGTTCGGCCCGCCGCGCCTCATCTACCTCGCCAAACAACGGGGTATGGGCGGCGTTTCGTTCCTCATTTTGGCGATGGTCGCCGCCTGGCTGGTCGCCGCGTAAGCGAATAGACGCCGATACGGTTTCCAGGACCAGTCTTCAGTGTGTGTTTTCCAGAGGTAACGCCGACTGAAAACTGGTCACTGAATACTGATTAC
>CALFEW010000507.1 GCA_937958365.1 uncultured Chloroflexota bacterium
CCAGGGATTTGCTGCCGGGCGCAGCGCCCACCGCTGACCGCTGCCGCTCCAGGGTAATCATTGCGCCCCTCGCTTCGGCCGCCGGGAGGCGCTGGTAAAACGCCCGGTGGTTGGCGCGACTTTTGCCGTTCACGGCCGTCAGCGACAGCCGCCAGGGCGCCTTCGCCTGAATGGTGTCGTACAGCTCGATTTGGGTATGCTGCGGGCCAAACTCCCAGATTTCCAGGTGCGACGGCCGTTCAAAATCTGGCGTTAACAAAGACAGTGTCGCCCCCGGTCGCCAGACCGCCGCTGCCTGTTGGCTCTCTCGGTAATCCAAAAAGAGCAAATCTTGCCCAAATCCGGCCACTTCATAGGCCACAAAATCAACCTGTCGCTCCAAAAAACGCAGGACGTGGGCGGAAGGGATGTGTAGTCCGGCCGCACCGGAGAAAATGAGTCGAGTCATTGCTGCCTCCATATCAAAAAAAAGGCGGGATGCCGGGACGGATGGTCAGGCAATCTCTGACCTTTCCAGTTTCATTACTTGAAGAAGTTTAGCACATGCGTTCTAATATTACAATAAGCAATTTCTTCTGATTCTGAGCGTGGGTTCAAAAATAGATTTCAAGGAAAAGAAAAGTCCCGTGAAAAAACGTGGACAAAACCTATACAACTGTGCTAAGATACGGCAACATTTTTTATGGATTGAATCTTTGAGAGCTGAGGCACGACTTGTTAGACGCAAACAAAACTCCAACCTTTAACCTGAAAGCTGTGGTCCAGGAAACCGGTATCAAGCCGGATACTTTACGCGCCTGGGAACGGCGTTACGGTTTGCCCCAACCAAACCGCACGCCGGGCCGCCACCGCCTCTATTCGCAATATGACATTGATATGCTAAAGTGGCTGCAAGAGCGCCAGGATGAAGGGTTGAGCATCAGCCGGGCCGTAGACCTTTGGCGTCAATTAGAATCTGAAGGCGATTCCCCGTTTGAGATTTATGCGATTGGGGATGATGAAACGGCCGTTACTACTGTTCTGGAAGGAGATTCCATCAATCAACTCCGTGAGGCGTGGATTGCCGCCTGCCTGAAATTCGATGAACACCTGGCCCGCCAGATACTTTCGCAGGCATTTGCCATGTTTTCTCTGGAGATGGTCTGTTTTAATCTTTTGCAAAGCGCGTTGGTGGAAATTGGGATTGGCTGGTATGAGGGTCGGGTTACGGTGCAGCAAGAGCATTTTGCTTCGGCTCTGGCGATCCGCCAGTTGGAAGCCTTGCTGAATGCCGCGCCGCCGCCCAACAGACACGGCCGTATCGTCATCGCCTGTGCCCCTGAAGAACAACATACATTCAGCGCCTTGCTGCTGACACTGCTTTTGCGCCAGCGCAGCTGGGACGTTATTTACCTGGGCGCCGACGTGCCGCCTGACCGGTTGGAGGCCATGCTGACCACCGTTCATCCCCAATTGCTCATCGTAACGGCGCAAACCCTGCACACGGCCGGGCGATTGGCGGGTATCGCCGTCCTGGCTCAGCACAACCATACCCCCATGGCTTATGGCGGGGGCGTCTTTACCGTGATCCAGGACATCACTTCGCATATACCAGCCCATTAT
>CALFEW010000508.1 GCA_937958365.1 uncultured Chloroflexota bacterium
CGAGTATAAACGTGAAGTCCTGATCGCAACTTGATTAAACTCTGAGTAATCGTTGATGCGATAGACATTCTGAGGAAGAGTCTGTGTCTACTTCTTTCCCCCTCTCTAATTATTGGGCCAAATTTCCCTCCTCATACCGTGCCCAGGAAATGACGATCCTGACTGACTGGCTTGTAGCCGGTGAAAGTGGCGCTGTCATTGGTTTGCCTGGAGCCGGCCGGGCAACGCTGCTGGGTTTCCTGTGCCATCGTCTCGACGTGCTTCGAACTGTTCTCGCAGATTACGATCATCCAATGGTTCTCGTGCCGGTTGACCTGATCGATTTGCCAGACAACAACCTGGCAACCCTTTATCGGGCCATTCTTCGCTCTTTCTTTGAGGTGCAGTACCAGTTTGACAACTCGTTGCAGCCGCTGATCCATGACTTGTATCGCAAAACCGAGGCCGGGCGTGATCCCTTCTTGCCACAAAGCGCCTTGCGTGAACTGCTCTTGGTGCTGCAAGCCCAAGAAATTCGTGTGGCATTGGTCATGGATCGCTTTGATCGTTTTTGCCAGACCGCCACACCGCGTATGACCAATACGTTGCGTGGCTTACGGGATAGCTTCAAAGAGACGCTGTGTTACATCGTCAGTCTGCCGCAAGAAATCGGCTATTTTTCTCACCTCGAGAGTGTCGCGCCTTTGCGGGGTATTTTGGATACCCGCGTTTGTTGGGTTGGCCCGTTAAGTGAAAGCGACGCCCGCCACATGATTGCGTACCGCACCCGGCGTTTGGCCCAACCACTTTCAGAGTCAACAGTGGTCCGGTTGATGGCGATTACCGGGCGATACCCGTCGCTGATTCGCGTTGTTTGTGATTACTGGAAAGAGATGGGGGAAACGGCCGTTACCGATTATCCAACGACGCTCTTTCCCAAACAAAACGTTCAACACCGCCTGGGCGAGATATGGAATGGCCTGACACAAGAAGAGCAATTGCTACTCTTTGACTTGCAACTGCGGCAGTCTCGTCGAAATATGCCCAAAGATGAGGCAAGTCGCCGTTCGCCAAAGTCATCAACGCAAGGTATGTCGCCGTCTCGTGACGCATTCACAAACCTGGCTGCCAAAGGGCTTTGTTACCAAAACGTTGATGGCGATTGGCAAATCAATGGCGAGTTACTGTTTGCTTACGCTGGCGCAAGGGCGGGTCACGGTCGGGGCCGCATCTGGCTAGACACCGGAACAGGCGAAATTTACCAGGGCATAAACGTCGTCGAGAGCCTGCAACCTTTGGAACACGCCCTCCTCCAATTTCTCATTCAACATCCACGCACGCGCCATACGCACACCACCTTGATTGAGGCCGCCTGGCCGGATGAAATTTTGAAGGATGGGGTATCCACAGAAACCTTATACCAGGCGATTCGCGGTATTCGTAAAAAAATCGAACCCCATCCGGCGGAACCCTGTTACCTCATCAACTGGCGTGGTCAGCGTGAAGGCGGTTACCAACTTTACCCGGAAGGACGCCCGACCGGTTAAGACAGGGGAATCGTTGGCCGCAAGTTTTCGCGAAATCAGTGTTGCCAGGAAAGATTATGCCGTCTACCGGGCATATATAGGTATAGAACCTATATCAGAGAGGAGAGTATGCGCTCAGGTCAACCCCAAATTATCAATCGAACGACAGGTGACTTACCGGCTTATGTGGAGAAAGTTCTGGCGGCCATGTTTGCCGGATATGCGCAGGTCACGGTCAAATCAGAATTCCATAAAGGTTTTAGCGGCAGTCGCGTGTTTCTGATTCGACCGGTGAAGGTAGATGGTGGCGAACTACCGGCTGTCGTCAAAATAGATCACGCGGCCCGCATCCAGCAGGAATGGCGAGCTTACGAGAGCTATATTCAAAATAGATTGCCCAACATCGCCGATATTCGCGGCGAACCCACCTATTTGCCGGGCAGCGAGTGGGGCGGCGTGTGTTACCCGCTGGTGGGGGCAGGCACGTTTGATATATCGAGTTTGCATGACTATTTGCAGGCGGCGGGGATAGAGGACATTCGTTATACGTTGGAAGCTAGGCTCTGCAAAAGCCTGGGCGTGCTTTGGTCGCAAACGCGCAAGGTGCAACCCGACCTGCACTTGCAGACGCACTACGATTCTTTTTTGCCGATGAACCTGGAGATTGAACTGATCAATTTGCCTCCCGGCGCGCAAACATCCTGGTTACATCCCACGACAGTGAAGAGCCGGGCGTTGCAAATCGGTGAATACGTTCACGTGGCCGGGTTTCAGGTGGTCAAAGTGGTGGCTCATTCGCAAAAACTATCCCTGGACATGCCGTCGGAAACGGCCGCTGCCTACCGGATGAGCCTCTATCCCATAGATGCGGCGGCTTATGAAGTGGGGGATGTTATCCACCAACCGCTTACGGGCATTGTGCGGCAGACCCGGCGGGAGCAGTTGCGCGAACAGGTTGCGGCGGCGGTGGGATTCACGGTGGAGGATACGGCCGTTACTCTTCCCCTTTCCAACGGCCGTCCATTGCCCAATCCCCTCCATGCCTTACCCCACCTCCTCAACCACTCCTTCGATGCCTACGTGGCCTACATCCACGGCGACTTGAATCTAGAAAATGTCCTGGTGGAACAGGACAGCCGGACGGCGTACCTGATTGATTTTGCCCAATCGCGGCCAGACCACGTTTTGCGCGACCTGCTGCATCTGGAAACGGCCGTTATCACCAAACTCCTCGCTCCGGCCCTCCAGAAGAATGGCCAGGCTCCAGAGGCGATAGGCGCTTTCTACGAAGCTCTGCATTGCGCGGTGTTACAGCCTGCTCAGGCGATGCCGCCAGCCGGGTTAGAAAAGCCATTCGCCATTCTGCAAATCATCCGCCAGACAGCCCATCATTACTTGTACAAGTCTGATGATTGGGCGGAATATTTTTACGGATTATGCCTCTACCTGTTGGGGTCGCTGCGCTACCCTGACCTGGATAAGATTCCGGGAGCAAAGGCGGTGGCGTTTTGGGGAACGGCCGT
>CALFEW010000509.1 GCA_937958365.1 uncultured Chloroflexota bacterium
ACGATGACGCGCATTCTTGTGTTGCATGGGCCTAATCTGAATCTGTTGGGCACGCGGGAACCGGGCGTATACGGCCGTCATACCCTGGAAGACATCAACGAGGCTCTGGCGAAGTCTGTGGCTGGTAAGCAGGTAGAACTGCGCTTTCAGCAATCCAACCACGAGGGGGATCTGCTCGACGCCATTCACGTCGCCCGCAACTGGGCCGATGGCATCCTCATCAACCCCGGCGCTTTTACACACTACAGTTATGCCCTGCGTGACGCTGTAGCCGCCGTCGCTTTGCCCACAGTCGAAGTTCACCTGTCTAACGTTTATGCGCGGGAAGAATTTCGCCACACGTCGGTGATTGCGGCCGTGTGTGTGGGGCAAATCAGTGGCTTTGGCTGGCGGAGTTACCTGCTGGCCTTGCAAGCGCTGCTCGATCACCTGGCCGATTCCCGAAAACCGCCGACCCGAACCTGACATGAAAAAGAGCCGGGACGATAGGTCCAGGCTCTTTCTTCAATGAGTAGTGTGGCGCCACACAGTTTTCGATGAGGCTGCGATGGGCGGTATTGGATCTGCGATGTTCACTACGATGAGGCGATGGTGCAGAGTACGATGAGGCTGCAATTTGGAACGCCTAGAGTTACGATGTGATCACGATGTAAACAGCAATGTGTCTTTGTTGTTGGGAACGGTATAACAATGGTGTCGGCTGCGATGGGGCCACGATGTTAGCTGCGATGCGTCAGGGTGTTGGCTGTGATGGGGCCGCGATGTTAGCTACGATGTGGCAGTGATGTTGGCAATGATGTGGCTGCGATGTTCTCTATTCCGGTTCCATTACTGTTTAGCGCCACCTCTATTCGGTTATGTCGGAACTATAGAGGCATAAAGTTACAAATTTTGTTAATAGCCAATTATCTATAGTCCTGGCTGAAAAGTCCCTGGGCTATTGGTCCTATTTATGGATACACCCACGTCGCAAACAGGTCGGTCAGATCGCATTGGCAGTGGCTTTCAGCTAGCGCCATAAACGATTCTGTTGTGGCCGTCTCCCAGGCAAATTGTGCCACATAATCTCGTAGAAAACCTTCAAAGTTGGTTTCGCCCATTGTTTCGGCCAGAGCCAGGATGAAGAGCGGGCCACGGCCGTATACAATGGCACTGTAGGCAGCCCCTTCATACGCGCTAACCGGCAAACCAATGGGGATTTCAGCGCTGTCAACGGCCGTCCACCGGCTGTTCCACGAATCCACATAGGCTTGCGCCGCCTCTTGCCCATAGCGATCCGCATAATACAGATAGGTGACATACTGCGCCAGCGCCTCATCGAGCCATGGCTCATCGAGCTGATCATTGCCCACGACGTTGTAAAACCACTGATGTCCCATTTCATGGACGACGGTGGATTCCAGGTAGGCGCTGTTGGGCAGCCTGTCGGAGATGGGGTCGTCCGGGTCATACTCGCGCTGGGTGATGGCGATGACGCCGGGGTATTCGATGCCCAAAGCCAGGGTGGGTGTCGCCACAATGTCCAGTTCGGTGTAAGGGTATGCGCCCAGGCGCTCATTAAAGATGCGCAGCGCGCCGGCGGCGGCATCGGCGGCCTGTTTTGCACCGGCGGCATATTCCGGCGGCGCATAGCTGCGAATGGTCGTTTCGCCCACCGTCACCGTTTCCACGACGTAATTGGGGCTGAGCGCCAGGTAAAAATCCCGCGCCGGCCCGGCGACGAGCGTTTGGGTTTGTTCGTCCCCGGCAGTAGAGTGGGCTGTCGTGACGCCGCTGCCCACCACAACCTGATCATCAGGCGCGGTGAGTTCTACCTGGTAGAAAGCGGCGTCGGTATACGTTGCGTCACCATATTCCACCGGCGGCGCAATATTCCAGCCGGTCTGGTCGTAGACGGCCAGCAGGGGGTAAAAGTGGGCCAGGGCCATTACATCGTCCACCTGGGCAAAGACGCCGTAATTGCGACCGGCTTCCAGGGGCACGGCCGTTAAGAAGTTCATTTCCAGCACCACACTGTTGCCTGGAGCGAGCGGGTCGGGCAGCGGCACGCGCAGCACACTGTCGTTGATTTCTTCGTATAGGATATTTGTGGAACGGCCGTTTACCTGAAACCCACTCACCTCAATCCGGCCACCCAGCAAATTGGGGAGCAAGTGCAGGTAAATATCGCCCAGCGCCACAGCCTCATTATTCGTGTAGCGAATTAACTGCCTGCCGGAAACGACGCTGGCATCCGGATCAATCGTCAAGGTCATCTGATACAACGGGGCAGTGGCTGTCTGGGCGAGGGTGTCTTGGGCGGTGGAAACCAGACCGGCGCGGAAAATGTCGGCCGGGTTTTGTGCGGGTGAGGTGGTGGTGGTAACGGCCGTTTCCGTCGGCGCGGGTAATGATGGTGGTACGCTCGTGGGTATTGGGGCCGCGGTGGTTGAAGTTGTTGGGAGGTGGGGAACGGCCGTGGGGTCAGTCACCGGTGGATTTCCGCCACAGGCCACACTCGCGGCCATAAAGATGGCGAGAAAGAACAGCAAGCATTTTCCAGATTTCATTTCATTCAGCTCCTGGGGGTTTGAACAACTTCCACCCCTGAGTTTCTCTACGTTTTCTACGGCAATCTGTTTTACAGCCAGCAAATTTCTTGACATGCTCTGGCCTCCATGCTACCATCTTCCGCAATCGAACACGAAAAAACGATGATGCGGAGTAGTAATTTGCAAAGCGAGTCTAAGAGAGTTGACCCTGGAGCTGAAAGGTCAACGTCGGCGCAGCAGATGAATGGACCGAGGAGTTGTTCAGGCGAACATACCCATCAGTAGCCTGAACCGGAAGTGCCACCGTTATCTGGGCAAGGTAGTTGATACGTTGGATAGTCTGGTAGTTGAAAGACCAACAGACTAAACGACTAAACGACTACACCAAGTGAAGCTGGCTTTTTCTACCATTCTACGCGCTATCACCAGCGCGTTTTTTGTTGGATCGGCGGCTTAATCCGGGTGGCACCGCGGGAGATTTGGCGCTCTCGTCCCGA
>CALFEW010000510.1 GCA_937958365.1 uncultured Chloroflexota bacterium
TTCCGCGATTCCACCCAAGATTTGCTGGGTTTTGTGCATATGATCCCGACCCGCGCCCGCGAACGCATTCTGGATATTGCCGCGACGCAGTTGCCCAGCGGCGGCGCGTATCACCAATATCAGCCACTCACTAAACGAGGCAACGACGCCGTCGGCGGCAACTTCAACGACGATCCGTTGTGGCTGGTGCTGGCCGTCACCGCTTATCTGAAGGAAACGGCCGATTTTGCCATCCTCGATGAACCTGTCCCTTATGATAACCGGCCCGGCAGCGAGGCGCCGTTATACGACCATTTGCGGCGCAGTATGCAATACACGTTGGATCGTTTGGGTTCCCACGGCCTGCCGCTCATCGGCCGCGCCGATTGGAACGACTGCCTGAATCTAAACACCTTCTCGTCGGAGCCGGGCGAATCGTTCCAGACCACGACGAATAAAGACGGCAAAGTGGCCGAGTCGGTGTTTATCGCCGGGCTGTTTGTGCTGGCGGCGCGGGAGATGGCCGATCTGGCGGCGGCGCAGGTCCGGGCCGGCGAAGCGGCTGCTTACCGGCAGGCAGCGGCGCAAATGACGGCCGTTACCCTGGAACATGGCTGGGACGGCCGTTGGTTCCTGCGCGCCTACGATGACAACAGTGATAAAGTGGGGTCGCAGAGTTGCGAGCAAGGGCAAATCTTCATCGAGCCGCAGGGCATGTGCGTGATGGCGGGCATTGGTCTGGCCGACGGCCGTGCCACGCAAGCCCTGGACAGTGTGGCCGACCTGCTGGCGACGCCGCATGGCATTGTGCTGCTGCGTCCGGCTTACTGGCAATATCACCTGAACCTGGGCGAAATCTCCTCCTATCCGCCCGGCTACAAAGAAAACGGCAGCGTCTTTTGCCACACCAACCCATGGATCATGATTGCTGAAACCATCGTCGGACGCGGCGATGCGGCTTTTGATTATTATCAGCGCATCAATCCATCGGCGCGCGAAGCCATCAGCGAGGTGCATCGGTCGGAGCCGTATGTGTACGCGCAGACCATCGCCGGGCGGGAAGCGGCCACCTTCGGCGAGGCCAAAAATTCCTGGCTGACGGGTACGGCTGCCTGGAATTACGTGGCGATTACGCAGTGGATTTTGGGCATTCGGCCGACGTATGGCGGGCTGGAAGTTGCGCCGGTGGTCCCGGAAGATTGGGCCGATTTTACGGTGACGCGGCAGTTTTGCGGCGCGGCCTATCGGTTTGAAGTAAAGCGGGTGGGGGCAGGCACGGCCGTTTCTCTCCTGTTAGATGGGCAGCCGGTGGCCGGGAATGTGGTATGTGCGCCGGAGGGGAAGACGGCCGTTACTGTTCAGATGCGGTTAGGCGCGGC
>CALFEW010000511.1 GCA_937958365.1 uncultured Chloroflexota bacterium
TCTCTCTAGATCGGGCGGATGAAGGATTGCCACGCCCGAATTTGTATTTGTTGCCAGCCAGTCGTAACCTGGAAGATGTGACTCAAGACCTTGTCGTGATGACGACCATGCGCACTGCTCGACGCTCAGGTTTTAGCCTGGACACGGTTTTGGCCGATGCCCTTGGCCCATTATTGGGCCGTTTTGATTTTATCGTCATAGATTGTCCGCCCAAACTGGATACGCTTAAGCGGGCTGTTTATAATTTTGCCGACGAGGTGATCGTGCCGGTCAAGGCGGATCATGTCAGTCTGGTGGGCGCCAGGCAGCACACCGATGATTTGTACGCATTGCAAAAAGAGGATTCACGCCGCTTTAAGGCCCGCGTTACCCTTGTCGTTCCTACTATGATGTCCTCCCGGCAGGTACTGGCCACACAGGTTGTGGAACAGATGCAAGCCTTTTATGGGCGGCATTTGGTTAGTGAGCCTGTGCCCGAAAGCGTCTATGTGAAGGAAGCGCCAGCGGCTTCTGGGCAAACGTTGTTTGAATATGCTCCCAGTTCGGCCCCATCTAGAGCTTATGCAGAGATCGTAGAGAGAGTTTTTAATGGCTAGGAAAAAGTTTGACTTAGCGACATCAGAAGAAGCTCCGGCGCAGCCAGCGCGAAAAAAGAAGGAATTATTTGAAAATCCGCTGGAGCAGACTCGCTCTGGCCGTCAAAAAGCCTCCAAGGTGGCAGGGCGCAAGACCGATGCCGCAGGCCGCGTGCGCAAAACCATCTTTCTGGACACCACAACCATTGACGAAATCGAAGCTCTGTCTGACTCGCACGGATATGGCAAAATGGATTTTTACGAGTGGCTTGTCTTGATAGGACTACAACAGTTTGATAAAGGTGTACGTCCGGAGGTTGAAGACGAGCCGGTTGTCAAAGCAAAGATTAGGGTTGATAGGTGATTTTTCGATGCTGATTACAATCGCCAACTCCTGTATGCGCTTGTTTGGGGCGGGGTGATTGGTCTTAACCACAGAGAGAATTCAAATACGGAATATGCACGGTACCAACAGAACAAAAGCAGGGCGCTTTTATAATGGCGTAATAACGGCCGTATTGATTAGATTAGAAGCGAAGACAAAAGCGACATGCCGGCAGATCCGTTTGTAAAATTCCAGGCGTTAACCTAGCAGGCCAACATCACCGCAGTAACCGTACCGCTATTTTGTTGGAAGCAATTTGTTCCGTGAACTAAAGTGAGAATATCGTGACTGTAGATTGAGTGCATGGTCGTAACAGCCACGCACTAATCACAATACGGCGAGGGATTCATGTCAGAAGAAAAAGGTTTGACGGTTGTTGAGCAAAAACAAGTAGATTTTTACGAAGATGAAGTTCTTGCTGTCCGCACCAAGGATGGTTCTGTTTACATCCCTGTACGCCCCATTTGCGATCTATTGGGCGTGGATTGGTCAGCCCAGCGCCGGCGTATAAATCGCGATCCGGTATTAAGCGAAGAAATGAAGAGCGTGGTAATTGCCACCACCGATTCGTATCGTACGATAAACCGGGAAGTATTGAGTTTACCTCTGGACTATATCAGTGGTTTTCTATTTGGAATTGATGCAACCCGGGTCAAGGCTGAATTACGGGAACGATTGATTCGCTATCAGCGCGAATGTTACAAGGTGTTGGCCGAAGCGTTCCAAGAAGGCCGGCTGACTACCGACCCCAGCTTCGATGACTTGCTCCAGCAAGCCAGCAGTGATGTGGTAGAGGCATACCAGATAGCGCAGGCGATTATGAAGCTGGCCCGCAACCAGATCATGCTGGAAGGACGACTGGATGATCATGGGCGCACGTTGGCAGATTACGGCCGTCGTCTGGAAACCATCGAAGCCGATATGCACCAGGAAGACCGGTATATCAGCGAAGCCCAGGCGACGCAAATCAGCCAGGCAATCAAAGCCATTGCCATTGCCATGGGCAAGCAAACCGGGCGGAACGAATTTGGCGCAACCTGGGGCGAATTCTACCGAAAATTTGGCATCGCTAAATACCGGTATCTGCCCATATCGAAGTTTGAAGAAGCCCTGGCCTGGCTGAATGAGTTTTATCAGAGCTTAACGGGTGAGATGCCTTTCTAAGCTTACGTTGCATAGGGTAGGGGAATTGCCTTTGACTCAACTTATCCCTTTACAGCAAGCCATCCTTGGGGTGGTGAGAGGATACCCCGGCCAGTTCACGCGCAGCGGCCTGGCGAAAATGCTGGTGGGGGCGAAGTCCTGGCAGGACACTAGTTTCCCGGAATACGGCCGTTACTCGCACCACCGCCGGAAAGATGTGGGCTACCAGGTGGAAATTATGCTCCAGCAAGGGCAGCTTCAATTAGATGGCCGGGGCTGTTTGATTCCCATCGCTCCTGACAATGACGACCGATCAGGAGGGTGATAATTCGCCAATCATTTCGCATAGTATGGCGATAATCTGAGAGAAATTGACATTTCGACAGCTTGCCGATAACATTTTGACCACTTATCTGGAAGCCGATAGTACTCTAGTACCCCCCAAAATTTGCATCCCCAAAACCACAACGATATACTACAGGTTATGAGATTGACACTATAGGTTGTTTTTGTAACCTATAGGATAT
>CALFEW010000512.1 GCA_937958365.1 uncultured Chloroflexota bacterium
CGCGGCTACAGGCTCGAATTTGTAAAGATGACTTCTCGGCGGATGAACCATGCCTTAATTTTTAGTCGGCAGATTGCGGCGCTGCGGCGCTGCTGCCATGTACTTCCACTTCATCCCAGCCCATAATCATTGCCTTAATGTTGGCGGTGGGGGTATGGCCGGTGGTCGTCAAATAAACGTGGGCGACGATGAACGCGGCCAACAGCCAGGAAATGAGTGTATGCAGCGGGGCCAGGAAAGGCAGCCCGCCAACCTGATTGGCAATATTCGGCCAGCGCTGCGCGCCCCACATCAAACTGCCGGTAATGACTTGCAATGGCAGCAGCACGTTCAGCAGCCCAAAGTAGGTCGCCTGCTGCAAAGGATTCATCTTGCGCTGGCGCGTTTTTTCATACGGATGCTCTTCGCCACGGAAAATGCCCTGCAGGTAATACTTTCCCTGCACGATGGCGTCGTTAAAGAAGCCGCGTGGTTGGGGCAAAAACTGCTGTATTTCACCACTGGCGATGTGGTAAAAGGCGGCCAGGGCGGCATTGGCGATGAGGATAAAGGCCATGATGTTGTGTACCTGGACCACGTAGTTGAAGCTGAAAACGCCAAACTGCGCCGGTTTGTGAATGATGAGTCCGGTAAACAACAGGATGAAAATAACCAGGGTTTGCAGCCAGTGCCACAACCGTTCGTAGACCGTGTACATGTACACGTCGCGCAGTTCCGGTTCGTGGCGCTGCGTCTGGCGGCGGGCGGCGAGGATGCGCAGCCCGCCGTGCGCTACCACGCCCAGCAGTGTGCCCAGGAAAATCAGCGCGCCCAACCAATCTACCCAGGTGACGGAATCGTGACCCAGGATGTAGAGGCTGGCGACGTTAGGGTCGCTGCTGTCGGTGAGCGGCTGGTAATAAAGCTGCCCGGCGTCGTTGGTGGTCAGTTCGCCGTTGATGATGGTGGCGCTGCTGCCAAAGAAAGTGGGCAGCACGCCGCCGGGAATCTGGTTCGCCAGCAGCATTGGCTGGGTAATGCGCGATTGGTTGCTGTGGCAGTCGGCGCAGTTTTTGGTGGCCCATTCGCCGTGGGTGACATTGTGGTTGATGTTGTAGGGCTGCACTTCGCCGACGATGCGCGGGTTGTTTAGCCCTTGCGCTTGCAAACGGCCGTTTATCAGCGATTCTTTCGTGTCGTTGTTTATGATGAGTTCGCTGTTGTCCAAACGGCCGTCACCATTTTCATCAAAAGCGGCCAAAACTTCGGCGGCGTATTGGTTGTCGCCCTCCAGCCAGGCGGCTTGCAGTTTGGCGTAAGGGACCGGCCGCGCCGGTTCGCCATACACCCAATACCAGGAGCTGACCAGGTTGTGCGGGGCCAGCGAGGTGGTCCCATCGCCGTCCAGGCGGGGCAGCAGCACCGGCTGGAAGCCCGTCACCAACACGTTGCTGAAGGTGGTCCCATCCCCTTCCACGCCGCGACAAATGCCCTGGGGCGTGCCATCGGCGTGCAGCACGGTCCAGTCGGTGGTCTGGCGGGCGGGGCTGTACATGTGGGGGGTGTGGCAGGTTTCGCAGCTTAGAACGGCCGTGTGCCGCTCTTTATACGGCAGCCAGTTATGGGTCTCCGCAATGCTGTGGCACGATTCGCAGCGCCGCAGCGAATTGTCGAACTGCGAAGCCAGCGTGTTTTGTGAACTTTGCCCCTTGGCAAACTGATGCAGCGGCCGGTACAAATATTCGCCCAGGTCTATGCGGCGCGGATCAAAGGTCAGGTGGCCGGGCTGCGAGGCGTTGTCTTCCTGGTAATAAATGGGGTTGTTCAGCGAATAATGGCAGTCGGTGCAGCCCACGACGCGCTCGGCGTGAATGTCCCAGGAGCGGGTCAGGCTGGCCTTGTTTTCCAGATTGACGCCGGAACTGGAGAGGCGCTGCGGCGAGAAAATTTGCCCGGAAGTGATGGTGCTCCATTGGGCGGGCGAACATTCGTTGAGGACCAACGGCGTCTGGGCGTCTACGTGGACCAGACCATGGCACTGGGCGCAGTTCTGGTTGATTGGGTTTTGAATGTTGACAAAAGCTGTTTTAAGCGCTCCATCCTCCCCAAAGGCGGCCGCATTCCATTGCCATTCCCCGTCTACCTGTTCAACGATCCCCGTCCCCAGAAGGGTAGCTGTATTGGCCCACTGGAACTGTCCGGCGCGCAAAGTAGCGATGCGCGCCTCGTTGTTGGGTGTGGGGGTATGGCATAAGAAACAATTCATTTCCACCACGCCGGACTCGTCCCAATTCCAGGGGACGAGTGCGCCGGTGGCCGGGTCGGTGGCTTGCGTGTCCATGTCGTTGGCGCTGGCGGGCAAGTTGGTTAGCGGGTAGCCATCGCGGCTGGTGACGGCCGGGCCGCCGCCCACGTGGCGCGCGCCAAAAACGCTGATCCAGTCGGCGGTGGTTAAATCTGTCACTTCGTCGCCTTCAGGCGAGAGGTAGCGGTAGGTCAGTGGATTCCATTTGCCGAAGATGCCGGTGCTGCTGTCCCAGGCACGGCCGTTCACCACCGTGCCCGCTTCCGTAAATTCACTTAACCCCACGTCGGCGTGGAAGCTGTGCGTGGCGATAAACTCGGTGTCGTGGCAGGCGCGGCAGGTTTGCATGGCGGAAATCGGCTTGCCGGACTCCAGCACGTTGTCGCCGTTTTCGTCTAGCAGCGGAAAGGTGGGATGCAATGAGGAAATGGGCGGCGCGGTAACGGCCGTGTCATCCACCGCGCCGTCCCCTTCCTGAGCGATCACGCCCTGGGTCAGCAGGAGCAACAGCGCCAGCAGCAAAGCTCCGGCAGCCAACCCCATGCGCAGCCATTGTACTTGGGGGTGATGATGGTTCCGTGTGTTCATGATTAATTCCCCTCGACGGTTGCCAGGCTGCGGCCGCCCCATTTCATCGGGTCGCCAAAATAACCGAGGGCTTGCCAGTTCATACGGCCGTTGGCGCTATGGCAATCTACACATTGCAGCGCCTCTTCCTTTGGCTGCACCAGATGGGCCAGCGGCCAATACATCTCCGTCTCGGCAAAGCCAACTTCGCCGCTGAAGGGCAGTCCGGCCGCTTCCGCGCCCAGTTTGGCCGCCAATTCCCAGTCAAACTCCGTCCAATAGCCGCCTTCGCCCACCGTCTTTACCTGCAACAAAATGTTATACACCGGGTCATAGGGCTGGCGGGCGGTGTGAATTTTAAAGGGCCAGATTTTGGCCGTCGGGTCGTTGATGTCACCTAGCGGCATGTTGATGGATGTTACTTCCGTCGAATCCATCACGTCGCCCAGAATGTAACGATCGGCCGAACCGTTGAACCAGAGATAATCGGGCATGAAGTTGCTTTCATAGACAAAGCTGCCCTTAATCTTCAAATACTCGTGGGTGTCTTCGGGTAAATCTTGCCCGGCAGTAGACCAGTCCCAATCCATTTTGGTGGGGTCGCGCACGGCCCCTTCGGGGATGTGGCAGGTCTGGCAGGCCACGGCGGCCGCGTGGGCGTTGATGCGTTCGTCGCTGTGGGGTGTTTCGCTGTGGCAGTCGGCGCAGTCGAAAGCGCTGCGCGTATCTACGCTGACGGCGATACTGTGCCCTTTCACCTGATGGTCTTCGGTCTGATGGCAGTCTACGCATTGAAAATCGTGTCGCCCCATGTGGACATCTACGTCGGCGGTGGGGTAGAAGAGGCTGCTGTCTAGATCGCCATGTTTGACGGCGTTGCCGCCACCACCATTGAAGTGGCAGCTGCCGCAGTTGCGACGGGTGGGCGTGCCCACGCTCTGGGCCACCATG
Source organism: uncultured Chloroflexota bacterium (assembly GCA_937958365.1). Taxonomy (GTDB): domain Bacteria; phylum Chloroflexota; class Anaerolineae; order Promineifilales; family Promineifilaceae; genus Leptovillus. The sequence goes on from CALFEW010000512.1 coordinate 3,803, forward strand.
GACAGGTCCACGCCATCGGCTGGCAGGCCGGAATTGGTTTTGCTATACAGCCCCGATTGGTCGTGACAGACCAGACAGTCTATGTTGTCCGTCTGGGAAAAGTCAAAATCAGCGTCTTCCCAGCCATAGCCGGCGTGGCAGCGGGTGCAGCCGGTCCAGTTGCTTTGAATGCCGATGCAGAAGTTGTTGATCTGGTTTTTCTTGCCGATGGTTACGGGTTCGTCGCGGCCGGGTAACATGACCGGTTCGCTTTCCCAGGTCCAATGCACAGTTTGCGATACCTGATGGGCGGCGTCTTCGTGGCATTCCAGGCAGGCACGGGTTACGTCGGCGCCGGTTGCGTAAGGGCCGGTCATCAAGTCGGTGTGGTCTACGTGTGGGGCGCGAACGGGCACATTCACCCAGGGATCGTCGGCCGCCTCTGTGTCTCTGGTAATGAAGAGTATCGTGGGCGCAACGACGATGAGAAGGGTGACGATCAGTCCAATGATCCAGGTGTATTTGAAGGGTTTCATGATGTTTTGGCTCGTCAGGGTTGTGGGTATTCTGCCAACAGGCTGGATTGTTTCGCCAGGCTGTCCCGAAGGACCTGGCGCATGGAATTGAGGATGGCGATTAGTCGGGGTTCGGCGAGATGGTAGATGACGGCCGCGCCATCGCGCTGCGGCGCGACCAGGCCGCGCTGCCGTAAAATGCGCAAATGGCGGGAGATGGTTGGTTGGGGCGTGTCTAAAAGCTCGGCCAGGGCGGTGACATGGAGGGGATTTTCATCCAGGGCGTACAGGATTTGAATGCGTTTGGGGTCGCCCAATGCCTGGCAAATGCTGGCGTGCAGGAGGTTTAGTTCTTCGAGTGAGGGTATGTTCATACGGCCGTTTACCTATCCAACTATCTATGTATTCGCTTATCCGAATACATGCTAGAAGTATAGATGACGGCCGTAGCTTCGCCTGCCGATGAATGTCACAACTTGTTTGTGACATTTGTCACGATCAGGCGGGCGGGACGCCCGCGCTCCGATGAGCCGTGTCAGGCGTTTTGCAGGCGTTCCACCAGGGCGATGTAGGCTTGCATAGCCGCTTCTTGACCGGTTCCCTGAAGTTTGGCCCAGGCGTCATATTTGGCGCGGCCAACCGGATCGGTGAAACCGGGCCGTTTGCCACCGGCGTCACCGGAGGTGGCCTGCTTGTAATGGGCATACAGGTTCAGCAAATCTTCATTGCTGGGCCGGGTGGATAAATTTTGGGCGGCGGCAGCGGCCGTTTTGAATTGGGCATCTAAATCAGACATGGAGACTCCTGGGAATTTCGGATTTCGGATTTCGGATTGTTGAAAATTGACCATTGACCATTGACCATTCAGGCTTCTTCCTCGTCTACGTTGATCAGTGTGTCGGTCAGGCCCTCTTTTTCGATGACGAAGTGCAAGGCCA
>CALFEW010000513.1 GCA_937958365.1 uncultured Chloroflexota bacterium
AGAGCGGCTTCCAGCAGTTCGCCATCAGCGTAAAAGCGCGCCGGCACGCGCATATCGGTGCGAAAGGTGGCCGGTATTTCGTGGATGTAGGGGCTGATTTGTTGGAAATCGCTGCGTTTCATAGGAACCTCCAAAGGAATGGGTGGCCGGTAGCCGGTAGCCGGTAAGATTCACTCGCTACTCGCCTCTCGCCACCCGCTACACATCAAACACAATCGTTGTCTCCAGGCCGTTGGCGGCGGGGGTGATGGCGAGATTGTGGTAGGTGACGGCTTTGATGTGCTTGAGCAGTTCGGCGACCGGGCCGCCGCGCAGGGTGGCTTGCAGGTGGGTGGGGTAAACGGCCGTTAACTCAAATTCCGGAAACAGTACCTGCTCCATCTCCGCCCAGTAGGCCAGCTCGCTCAACCAATCTACCAGCAGACTTTCGGCGTCGTCGGCGTCCAGGGTGAGATGGCGGGTGATGGTGTGGGAAACGGCCGTGTCCTCGCCAATCATCAACTGATTCATGCCCAAAGCCGCCTGACGCAACAACCCGGCCAGGTCGTTTGCCCAGACATGAATAGACCAATCGGCCGTGTGATCCACAATTTCAAACCCTGCCATACGTCCTCGGCTCCGTGGTATTGGTTGGTTCAGACTGCTATCTTGACCGGTAGATGTGTGCCTTCTTTTATAGGTTAATCTTCTGTTCGCAGTTCAATTCAGGCACAATTCCATTGTAACATAGAAGCATAATCCGTAGCATCTTAGGGCGGCTAAAGGTATGATTAGTTGTTGTATTCGGTAAACCGTACAACGATACAAGGAGCAAACCATGAGTGACCCACAGCCACAACCTACCCCGCCCGGTAAACGGATTAGCATAGATATTCCTAAGGAGTTGAAGGCCGTTTATGCCAACGTGGCTTTTATCAGCCATACGCCGGCCGAAGTGGTGCTGGATTTTGCCCAGGTGCTGCCGCGTATGCCGCGTGGCTCTGTGCAGGCGCGCATCATCATGTCGCCGATGCACGCAAAAATGTTGCAGCAGGCGTTGGCGCAAAATATCGCTAACTACGAGCGGCAGTTTGGTGAAATTCGTCTGCCGCAGCAGATGAATCTGGCCGACCAATTTTTCCGTTTTCCGCAGCAAGACAGCGACGACGACAACAAAGACAACAAAAATGACCAGGAGTAATCTCACATGGATCAATTAGATCTGTTGGCCGAAGAAATCCGCCAAGAATTTGAGCGCGTGAACGCGGCGCGGGATCAGGCTTATCAGCGGTCGCGCGAGCTGATTAGCTTGTGCGCCCGTTCTATTCGCGCCATGCACCGCAGCGAATGGGAAGCGACCGATGCGTTGTTGGTGGAGCTAAACCAGGCGAAGGAAACCTTTGTGGCCGACGTACAGGATTTCCCCGACCTGTATTTTGCCGGTTATACCCAGGACGCCATCAAGGAGTACGTGGAGGCGCACCTGACGTATGCGATTATGCGGGAACGGCCGTTACCCACCCCCACCGACCTCGGCGCAGAGTCCAATACCTGGCTGAATGGTCTGGCCGAGGCCGCCACCGAACTGCGCCGCCGCATCCTGGACATTATCCGCCTGGGACACAGCGACGAAGCGGAGCGGCTGCTGGACGTGATGGACGCCATCTACAGCATCCTGGTGACGTTTGACTTTAACGACTCGATTACCGGGGGATTGCGCCGCCGCACAGACACGGTGCGCGCCGTGTTGGAACGCACCCGTGGCGACGTGACGACCAGCCTGCGTCAGGCGAAACTGGAAGCGGCGCTGGAAGCGTTGGAAGCGAAATTTAACAATTAACAGGAAACAGTGAACGGAGAACAATGAACGAAGCGCCTGCTGCGTTCACTGTTCACTGTTCACTGTTACCATGCCCATGCCCAGGCCACCCAGCAGGCCGATGAGCGCCCACAGCGGGATTCGCTGCCAGACCCAGGCGATTTGTTGGGGGGTAAATTCGGGGCCGTGGGCGTGCAGGCCGGTTTTGACGGCCATGAAGAGCAGCGTCAGCAGCCCGCTGCCCAGACCACAGAACAGGCCCATCACGGCCGTTTTTCCCAACCATTGCCAGAGGCTGGACGGCCGTTCGCCCCAATAACGCTGCATGAACCAGACCAGGGAAACGGCCGTGCCGCCCACGCCCATGATCAGCGTATTCGCCAGCGTCCCTTCCAGGCTTATCCACACCAGCGCATAGAGAGCGTAAACGGCCGTTAGCCCTTGCCCCAACCGCCTACCTGGCGAACCTGCCATCATCCACCCCTTTGTGAAAAAAGAATGAGGCCAGCGCAACATAACTGGACTTTTGTCCGCTTTTGGTCATAATGATTTTAGTAATCGCAAGACCCCTGGGGGTCTAAAAGTTACAACATCCCACACAAATAGGAGAAACAACCATGTCCAACGATCCCATTAAAGAAGCGCTTGGCCGCCTGCCCTATGGTTTCTATGCCATTACTTCCCGCAACGGTGAAGACGTCAACGTTATGGTCGCCAACTGGGTAACGCAGGCTTCCTTCACGCCGCGCCTCATGGTCCTGGGCCTGCAAAAGAAATCATACACTCACGGCGTCATCAGCGCCGGTGGCGTATTTGCCATCAACATCTTCAACCAGGAAGACCAGGACGCCATGACGCCTTTTGCCAAAGGGCGGGCCAAAAAACCAGAAAAAATGGCTGAGGCGCAATACACGGCAGCCCCCCAAACCGGCTGCCCCGTTCTCGCCGGCGCGGCCGCTTACGTAGAATGCAAAGTCTTACAAATGGTTGACGTAGGTGGTGACCACGACATCGTCATTGGTGAAGTCATCGGTGGCGACGTACTCAAAGAAGGCGACGTAGACGACACCCTCACGCTATCTCATCTGGGCTGGAGCTATTCCGGTTAAAGCAGTAAGCGGTGGACAGTAAACTGTTTACCGTCCACCGCTTACAAATTTCTCTCTTGTTACGGCGCTTCTGGCGTGGTAGTTACCAGAATATACCCTTTTGGAATGTCTTGGACGTAAGGCTCTGCCGGGGGCGGCGGCGTCGTTTCCGTAAAGGTGACGTTGGTGAAGCCCAGGCTCATCAAGAAGTCGCGCATGTAGTTTTCGGCGTTATTTCGGGCCAGTTCCAGGATGCCACTTTCTTGCGCCGCTTCGCGGATTTTTTGTTCGGCCAGTTGGCGTACTTCTGTTTCCAGGTCGGCGTCGGTGCTGGCCAATAGACCGTTGGCGCGATTGGCGACGTAAGATTGCTGGGTATCTAGCGCCGGCAAGTCATCAAAGGTTTTGGCGACCGGCAGGTGAACCATCACTGAGTCCGGGCCATACACTTGAATATCGTCTACCGACATCTCGGCGAAATCAACCCCGGCCACGACTTTCCCATGGGCCACAAAGACCAGCGATTCACCTAAGAGACCCCACAGGGCTTCCTGGTTTCTTTCGGCCGTGACGACTTTTTCTAGTTCTATTGAGGCCGTTTCCAGGCGGGCTAAATCGTTGATTTGGGTAACGATGGTGGTGGGACTGGGCACAAAGACCGGCGTGGCGGGGATAATCAGGCTTTGCACCAGATCGGTGATGGGTTGAACCACGCTTTCGTTTACTTTGTTGGCTCCGGCAATGACTGTGTAAGCGGCGACCGACCCCAGTACCAAAAAGACGATCAAAATGACAAATAGCATATTGCGCAGAAATACGCCTATGTTGCTGCCTTCTCTTACGTTTTCTTGTTTGGTCATATTAATAAATTCCTGTAATCAGACATTGGTTGTCGTTGTGCGCCAATATGAGCGCAATCTGTTACCAGTATAAGGCTGTTTGTCCTTATTAAACCTTATCTTCACCTCAAGGCAACCTTATCTTGGAGAAGCCTATTGTTTTCTATACCGCTATGTTTGCCGATTGATGAATGGGATGCGGATAAACGCCGATGCGGCTGATTTTCGCGGATAAAAACCATCACTATCCGCGTTAATCCGCCGCATCCGTGAAAATCCGCGTCCCATTTCTTAAAAGTGCAAAGGTGGTGTATACGTTTAGTTTAAACAAAATGCGCAAAGAGTAGATGCGCAACCTGGGCCAGAACTCATGGCGGTCTTATGAACCCTGATTTGCACCCTGGCCCATCTGATGGACAATTACAGGTATGGTTGTTGCTACCTGTGTCATTACGTTGAATCTGAGCGGTGTTTCTTCCCTAAAGGAAAAGCGGCGCATTTTGAAGTCGGTTTTGGCCCGGTTGTCGCAGCAATTTAACGTGGCTGCGGCCGAAGTGGATCATCAAGATGTGTGGCAAACGGCCGTTATCGCTCTGGCCACCGTTGGTAATGATACCCGGTACTTGCACGGTCTGTTAGAAAAAGCCGTCGCCTGGCTGGAAACCAATCGCCCGGACGTCCCAATTGACGCCTACAGCATTGAGTTCCGCTAACGGAACCAAAGCCGGGCCAAAAGCGTATTACCCATATGTTGAGCCATAAACGCTTCGTTCTTTTATTACTTCTTTTGCCCATGCTTTGGTGGGGCACGGCCGTTACCCACGCCCAAACCGACAACGGACTCACCCTGGCGGTGCGCGCCGGGTTTGACGGCGCTTATAAGTCGGATTTTTGGGTTCCGGTGCAGGTGACGGCGGCCAACACCGGCCCGGCCGTGGAAGGCGAACTGCGCATCACCCTGGGCAGCGCCGCCGCCGGCGACGAAGTGGTCTATAACAGCCCCATCAGCCTGCCCACGCAATCGAACAAGCAGGTGATGATGTACGTCCACCTGCCGCAGTTTACCGGCGAGATAACGGTTGTGCTGCATGATGAAAACGGCCGTCCCCTTCTCAGCGCCGTCAGCAACAAGCTCAACCAGGTGGCTGTGGATGGCATCCTATATGGCGTTGTTACGCCGACACCTGGCGACCTGGATTTCTTGCAAGACGTGACCTCCGGCCGCCCGGAAGCGGCCGTTGCCTACCTTTCCCTGGAAGAGCTGCCCGAATTGCCCCCGGCGTGGAATGGTCTGGATGTCCTGGTTCTCCACGACGTGGACGCCAGCCAGTTGACCGCCTTGCAGCGAGAAGCGCTGGCGGCCTGGGTGGAAACGGGCGGGCAACTGGTGGTTGCCGGTGGGCCGGGCTGGCAGAAAACGGCCGTTCCCCTGGCCGATTTTCTACCCGTCACTCTCGTCGGCAGCGAATCGGTCGCCGATTTGCCCGCCCTCAGCGCCGCCACCGGCGAGCCTTTCCGTGATCCGGGGCCATACCTTGTGGCTACCAGCAGCCTGAGCAGCGGCGAATTGCTGCTGCATGAGGACGGTTTGCCCTTGCTGGCCCGTCAGGCGCAGGGGCGCGGGGCCGTCTATTTTCTGGCGCTAGACCCCAGCCTGGCTCCCCTGGTGGATTGGGCCGGCAGCCCGCTCCTCTGGGCAGAAATCGCCGACCGGCTGCCCCAGTTTTCTACCTGGTCTGTCGGGTTTCGCAATGGCTACGCGGCGAATTCGGCCGTTGGCAGCCTGCCTTCCCTGGCGCTGCCATCTGTCTTGCAACTGGTACTCTACTTGCTCGTTTACGTGGCGGTCATTGGGCCGGTGAACTACATCGTTCTTAAACGGCGCAACCGGCGCGAACTGGCCTGGTTCACCATCCCGGTCCTGGTCTTGCTCTTTAGCGTCGTCGCTTATCTCACCGGCTTTCAGATTAAAGGCAACGATACCATCATCAACGAAATGTCCGTCGCTTACGGCTCGGCCGACAGCGCGGCGATGCGCGTCCATTCGCTGTTGGGTCTTTACTCACCGCGCCGCAGTAGTTACGATGTGGCGCTGCCGGCCAGTACGATGGCCCGTCCGCTGCTGAGCGGTTTTGGCGAGGGGACCAGCGTGGAAGCCATCACCCGCAGCAGCGACGTAGTTTTAACGGCCGTGCGTGTAGACGTGAGCGGCGTGGAAAGTTTTGTCGCCGACAGTCTGCAACCCGCCCTGCCGCTAACCGGTCAGGCGTCGCTGCGCGTCAGTGATGGCGACGTGGAGTTGGCGGCGACCCTGCGCAACGACAGTGACGTGACGCTGGAAGATGCGACCTTGCTGGTGGGCAGCACGGCCGTTCCCCTGGGTGATCTGGCTCCGGGAGCAGAGGTGAACAAAACGCAAATCATTGGCGCAGCCGGCACGGTGGCCTCGGCTACCGGTATGCCTGCGCTTAGTTTTGGTCCCAGTTTTGGCTCACCGTTGTTGATGAACACCGAAACCATTTTAGGCACCAGCGATTATTACAATGACCGGGCGGCTTTTCCGCGCTGGCAGCTTTTGCAGGCGCTGGAGGACGAATCGGGCATGGCGGCCACGGTGACGGCGGCGGTCACGCTGGTGGCCTGGACGGAGCAGCCACAGGTTGAGGCAGCGCTGGTTGATGGGGAAAACGGCCGTGCCGCCACCACCCTCTATCTCATCGAAATACCCCTGGATCAACAGTTTTCCGGCGGCCAGATGACAGTTCCGCTAACCCTGCTTAACTGGGAGATTCTGGCCGACAATGGCCTTTATTCAAAAGCGATTCAGAACTTTTATTTACCGACGGCTACCTGGATGGAAGTTGCCTATCATCCCTGGCCGGAACTGGCGGCTTTGCTGGTGACGGGGTTGAGCATACAGTTGGAGGAAAGTTTTGCCGGCGGGAATCCGCCCCCAGACGTGGCCGCGTGGGATTGGGCGGCCGAGGAGTGGGTGACGCTGCCGGACGTGGATTGGGGGGAAACGGCCGTTGCCGACCCGCAGCGTTTTATCGGCGCGGACAACAGTGTGCAATTACGTCTGGAAAACAAAAGCGTGAGCGGCCTCGACATTACCGGTGTGTATCCGATTCTTGAAGGCGAGTTACGGCCGTAAATAGGGCCGCGTCATTTGCCAATCAACAATGCAAATTATGTCAACAATCATTGAAATCCAGGGCTTAACCAAGCAGTACGGCGAGTTGACGGCTCTAAATGACCTGAACTTGACGTTGGAGGCCGGCGACGTATTTGGCTTTATTGGTCCCAACGGCGCGGGCAAAACCACCACCATGCGCATCCTCACCACGCTGCTCAAACCCACCAGCGGCAAAGCCTGGATTGCCGGTCACTCTGTCACCGACGACCCGCGCAGCGTGCGGCGGGCCATCGGCTACATGCCGGACTTTTTTGGCGTGTACGACGACATGAAGGTGTGGGAATACCTGGATTTTTTTGGCGCTTGTTACGACATTCCTCCGGCCACGCGCACCGGCATGATTGACGATCTGCTGGCCCTGGTGGACCTGGGCCACAAAAAGGAAGCCTACGTCGAAACCCTCAGCCGGGGCATGAAGCAGCGCCTTTGTCTGGCCCGCACCCTGACGCATGATCCACAAATCCTCATCCTGGACGAACCGGCCAGTGGTCTGGACCCCCGCGCCCGCATTGAGATGCGTGAACTGCTGCGCGAGCTAAAAAACATGGGTAAAACCATCTTTTTTTCCTCGCACATTTTGTCGGAAGTGGCCGACATTTGCACCAGCATCGGCATCATCGAGGCAGGGCGGCTGATTACTCATGGCGACATGGCGGAAATGAAGCGGCAGCTTCGCGCCCACCGGTTGATTCAGATGCGGGTGATGGGTGAGATTGCGCCGCTGCAAGCCTTCTTGTTGGGCCGCGACGACATTCACAACATCACCACCCACAGCGAGGCCGATTTGCCGCCGGATACCGTCCGCGTAGATTTTGGCGGTGACGACGCCGGCTTGAGCCGCTTGCTGGCCGACGTGGTGGCCCAGGGCATCCCTTTGCTGGGCTTTCACGAGGAGACCGGCGACCTGGAAGATGTTTTCTTGCACGTGACACAGGGGATTATCAATTGAATTGGTGGCGGCAGTGGCAGGCGCTGCGGACGAACCCTGTGTATTTGCGGGAGCGCGGTCATTGGGGCAATCCCAATCCGTTTTATGCCCACCTGACCCGTTATTCGCCGTTTATGATCATGGGCGCGGTTTTGTTGGGCCTTTGCGCCGGGTCGGTGAATCCGACGCTGTTTTCGGGCAATGACGGCCTGACGGCCGCTGCCTGTTTTTTGTGTTTGCCCGGGTTTTTGCTCACGGCCGTTTCCCTTTACGGTCAGTTCATGGCTCCCGCGCTGACTGCGCCTACCATCAGCCTGGAGCGGGCGCAGGGAACCTGGGACATCTTGCGGCTGACGCCGCTGCCGATGTCGGTTATTTTGTGGGCCAAGCTGTCCGGCGCACTGTCCCGGCTGCGCATCTGGCCGGCTTTGTTTGCGCTTAGCCTGCTGCAAGGTGGGATTCTGGCCCTGTCGGTGAGCCTGTTTGGCGGTGAGCGGGCGGTGTGGGGCTGGTTGTTGGGCCTGGCGACGATGGTACGGCCGTGGATAGAGGTCACGTTTGCCGCCGTCATCGGGTTGTATATGTCCACTGTCGTAGAATCGGCGATGATGGCGTTGGTGGCAGCCTATGCGGCCATCGTGTTGGTGAAGCTGTTTAACAACAGCGCCATCTGGCTGGTGGTCTTGTTTTATACGGAAGCGAGTGAAACGGCCGTGATGGCCTTGCCCACGCTTGGCCCTATGACCCTGTATGGGTTAATGGTAACGGCCGTGGGCTTCGGCCTTTTGCAGCAAGCGAAAAAATTAAATTATGAGTAAAAAGTGACGAGCGACGGGTATCAACGGCCGTTCGTCATCCGCAAAAACCTATGAGCGAATTAACGCAGCAATCCAAGAGACGCCTGCAATCTTTGTGGCACAATCCGGTGACGATGAAAGAGCTGCGCAGCCGGATGCGCGGTCGCCGCGCCTTTGTCGTGCTGACGGTGTATTTGCTGGCGATGAGCGCCTTCATCACCCTGATTTACGCGGCGTATGCTTCGGCCGCTGGCGGCCCCTACGGCCCCGATTCCCGTGAGGCCGGCAAAGCGGTCTTCGCCGGCGTGCTGACCGTGCAGGGTTTCATGGTCATTTTTGTCGGGCCGTCATTCACCGTGGGGGCCATCAGCGGCGAAAAAGAGCGGCAGACCTACGATTTGTTACGCACGACGTTGCTTTCCGCCAATACGCTGGTATTGGGCAAGCTCGTTTCGGCCCTCAGCTATGTCTTTTTGTTGATTATTGCCTCAATTCCTCTGCAAAGCATCGCCTTTATGTTGGGCGGCGTGGCCGTGGTGGAACTGGTTTTGTCGCAGGTAATTATTCTGGTAGCGGCCATCACATTTGCCTTGTGGGGGTTGTACTGCTCCAGTGTGATGCGCAGCACGCAGGCGGCCAGTGTGGCTACCTTTGCCGGGACGCTGTTTATGATCGCCGGTATTCCCATCCTGGTTTTTTTGTTTGCCTTGTTTTCCAGTCCAATTATGAGCAGCATGTCGGTGAGTTGGGTGGGCGAGGCGATTTTGTTGTATTTGGGCCTTTTTCTGGCGGCGACGAATTTGCCCGCCACCCTGGTAGTCAGCGAAATTGTGTTGCTAGAGGAAGACGCTCTTTTCTTCTTCCAAAACACCTTTTCCGGCACGCATACGCTCTGGTTTCCGTCGCCCTGGCCGATTTTTTTGGCGCTTTACACGCTGCTGGCTGTGCTTTTATACTGGGCAAGCGTGCGCCGTGTGCGGCGGATTGCGAATAAGTGATTTTAGTTGCGAGTTGATAGTTGATAGTTGTTAGCTCCGATGCCCAACTATCAACTCCCAACTCCCAACTCCCAACTGAACCAATGAACATTACTTTCCAAGACCTGGTAACCCAATTACGCCGCTGGCACGGCCGTCGCCAGGTGCGGGATGGTTTGCTGTGGCTGCCGCAAGGGCTGCTGGCCGGGTTGATGCTGGCGCTGGTGGTGGCGATTGTGGCGCGGTTACGGCCGTTGCTGGACAACACCCAACTGGCTTACGTGGCGATTGGTATGGGGTTGGTGGGTTTGCTGGTGGGTTTGTGGCTTGTGGTCGGGCGACGGCCGTCGCTGGTGGAGCAGGCGCGGTTTGCCGACCAGCAGTTTGGCTTGAAGGAACGGGCGAGTACGGCCGTAGAAATTCAGTCTGGCGACCTGGCCGTGCCCTCGGAGATTGCCCGGTTGCAGTTGGCGGATACGGTAACGGCCGTTGCCCGCGTAGACGCCGCTCGCCAATTACCCTTCCAAATCAACCGCCGCGATTGGCTCTTCCTCCTCATTTCCGGTTTTTTACTCTTCCTCTTTGTGTTCCTGCCTAACCCGCAAGAAACCACCCTCAAAAAAGCGCGCGCCGTGCAGCAGCAAATCGCAGAGCAAGTTACCGCGCTGGAGGCGCTGCAAGAGGAAATCTTGCAAAACGACAGCCTTACCGACGAGCAGCGCCAGGAATTACTTCAACCCATCGAAGGCGCGTTGCAAGAGCTTCAGGCGGGCGACGTTTCCCAGGAACAGGCCGTCGCCACGCTTTCCGAAGCGGAAGCCGACCTGCGCCAGCTTGCTGCCGACAATAACCAGGACGATTTGCGCCAACGTCTCCAGGAGGCAGGCCAACCCCTGGCCGAAAACAGCGCCGGGCAGTCGCTCGGCCAAAGCCTGCAAAACGGCGACCTATCCAGCGCCGCTGCCGCCGCCGCCCAACTGGCCGATGACCTGCCCGCCCTCAGCCCACAAGAGCAGCAAGACCTGGCCGCAGACCTGTCCGCCGCGGCCGAATCTTTGCAGGGTGTGGATGACCAACTGGCCCAACAACTGGCGGAAGCCGCGAACGCCTTGCAAAATGGCGATGTCGCTGCCGCCCAAGAGGCGCTGCGTGATGCGGCTGGCACGCTGCAACAGCGGGCGCAAGAAAATGCCGCCAGCCAGCAAGCCCAAAGCGCCGCCGGACAACTGGCCGAAGGCCGGCAAGAAGTTGCCCAGGCAGGCCAGACCGGGGAAGGACAGGGACAACCTGGGCAGGAAACGGCTCAGGGCAATCAAACTGGACAAGGTGAGGGACAAGGCGACGGAACCGGTCAAGGCCAGGGGCAGGGTAGCGGCGAGGGACAGGGACAAGGATTAGGACCGGGCACGGGCAGCAACCAGGGCGAAGGCAGCGGCGGTCCCGGTCCTGGCGGCGGTCATGCCGAAAACGTCTTTGTGCCCGAATTCCGTGATCTCAGCGGCGAGCAAGGTGTGGATGTGGAATTGCCCGCCGAATGCGTCGCCAATCCCGCCAACTGCGGCGCACTGCTCGGCGAAACGCCCACCCAATTCCGCGCGCAAGGCAGCACCGTCCCCTACGCCCAGGTCTTCGGCGATTACCGCAACGCCGCCTCCGAAGCCCTGGCCGGAGATTACATCCCGCTAGGCATGAAGGGTTACATACGGGATTACTTTTCATCTCTTGAACCGTAGATGAATGATTGAAGATTGAAGATTAGGAGGAGAAGTGAAGGAGGGTTTGCAGGATTTGGCTGTGTTGGGGTTGGTAGAAGAAGTAGCAGACACGATCTGGCAAGCTGTGGGAACGTGGCCGCCTTTTGCCCGTGACACAGTCGGCAAACAGATTACCAGAGCGGCTGATTCCATTGGGGCAAATATTGCCGAGTCCTATGGGCGTTACCACTACAGCGATACTTTGCGCGAGGGAGTTTGTTTGAAACCAAATATTGGTTGAACCGTTGTGTCGCCCGAAAGCTGATGGATAAAACGCAAACTGAAGCATTGGCCTTAAAACTGGGCAACATTGCACGTCAACTTAATGGATTTGCAAAATTCCTCAAGGGGCAAAAACAGCCATCGAAACCGAACAAAGTAAGGGAAGAAGCTGTGCAGTACACAACCTACGATAGTGCACTTTTTTCCGAAGAGGAAGTATCCTGGCTTCTCAGTACAAACGAAGCTTTCTCAACCTATCACGACAGCGATTTTCAATCTTCAATCTTTGATGACACAAAGGATCAATATGGTTGAATCCATCGAACTTTCTATAGACCAATTTCGTGAAACGGCCGTAGCCATCGAAGCCGAAGTCGCCAAAGTGATCGTCGGGCAGCGAGACGTGGTGCGGCATGTGTTGATTGGTATTCTCAGCGGCGGCCACGTGCTGCTGGAGGGGGTGCCGGGGTTGGGCAAGACGATGCTGGTGCGCACCTTCGCCCAGGCGATGAGCCTGGATTTCAGCCGCATCCAGTTCACGCCAGACCTGATGCCGGCCGACATCACCGGCACGGACATCATGGAAGAGGTCGGCGACGGCCGTCGCCAATTCCGCTTCCAACAAGGGCCGGTCTTCGCCAACCTCATCCTGGCCGACGAAATCAACCGCGCCACGCCCAAGACCCAATCGGCCCTGCTGGAAGCGATGCAGGAGCATACCGTCACGGTGGCTACGCACACCTACACCCTGCCGGAGCCATTTTTCGTGTTGGCGACGCAGAACCCCATCGAACAGGAAGGTACCTACCCGCTGCCGGAAGCGCAGCTAGACCGCTTCCTGTTCAAAATCAACGTCGGCTTCCCCTCGCCCGATGAGTTGACGGAGATTCTGACGCGCACGACGGGCAAGGGAACGGCCGCGGCGGAAACGGCCGTTTCCGGCCCCACCATCATCGCCATGCAGCAGTTAGCCCGCCAGATTCCCATCCCCAGCAACGTTACCAACTACGTCAGCCGCCTGGTTGTTGCCACGCACCCTGGCGGCAGCCCGTCGGCCACCGTCAACAGTTACGTGCGCTACGGCGCCAGCCCCCGCGGGGCGCAGGCGCTGGTGCTGGGTGGCAAAATCACGGCGCTGCTCGACGGCCGTCTCAACGTGAGCTTTGACGATGTAACGGCCGTCGCCCCCGCCGCCCTCCGCCACCGCCTGCTCCTCAACTTCGAGGGCCAGGCCGCCGGCGTAAAGCCGGACGACGTGGTGGCGGATTTGCTGGACAAGGTGAAAAAGGACTAAAGATTGAAGATTAAAGGCTGAAGATTGCGCTGGAAATCTTCAATCTTTGATCTTTAGTCTTCGTGCCGATGAACCTCTTCGACGAAACCACCCTGCGCAAGCTGGAACAACTCACCCTCGTGGCCGAGAATGTGCGCGTGGGGGTGATGAAGGGCGACCGCCGCAGCCGGAAGCGCGGCACGTCTATCGAATTCGCCGACTATCGCAACTATGTGAAGGGCGATGATTTGCGGCGGCTGGATTGGAACGTCTATGCGCGGCTGGAACGGCCGTTCATCAAACTCCTCCAGGAAGAAGAAGACCTCTCCGTCCACCTGCTCATAGACGCCAGCGCCAGCATGAACTGGCCCGACGATGATCCGGCCACTCAACCTACCAACAAACTCGCTTACGCCCTCCGTCTGGCCGGCGCGCTCGGCCACATCGCTCTCACCTCCGGCGATTTGCTCACCGCCACCCTGCTCACCAGCCAGGGCGACCGTCGCTGGGGACCGTTTCGCGGGACGCCAAACAGCCTGCGCCTGCTGCAATTTTTAGAAACGGGCCAGGGAACCGGCCTGACCGATTTGAACCTGTCGCTGCGAAACTATGCGCTGCACGGCCGTCGCCCCGGCCTGTTATTTCTCCTCAGCGATTTGCTCTCGCCCAATGGCTACCAGGATGGGGTAACGGCCGTGCTGTCACGCGGTTACGAAGTCGGCCTAATCCACCTGCTCAGTCCCGACGAGGTAGACCCGCCTCTCGGCGGCGACCTGAAACTGGTAGACGTAGAAACCGGTCAGGATGCCGAAATCAGCCTGGATAGGGCGACGCTGGACGCTTACCGCCAGCGCTTGCACGAATGGCAAGGCGAAATTGCCGCCTTTTGCGCCGCCCGCGCCGTCCACTACGTTCCCCTCGTCACCGACGCGCCCTGGGAAACAGTCGTGATGCAAACGCTGCGCGAAAAATCGGTCATCCGTTGATCAGCTAAAATACAACACCCGAATAGGATGCAGAGGAAATCTTATGTTTCAAGATAAAAAAATCACCTTTATCGGCAGCGGCACCATGGCCGAGGCCATGATTCGCGGCCTGCTGGATCAAAACATCGTCACTGCCGACCACATCATCGCGGCCGACCCCTGGGAAGCGCGGCTGAAATATTTGCATGAACGCCACAACATCCACACCACCGGCGATAATGCCGCCGCCGCCGAAGAAGGACAGGTGATCGTCTTTTCCATCAAGCCGCAAAATCTGAACGATGTCATGCCCAGCATTCGCGGCCATCTGCGGCGGCAAGATTTGGTCCTATCCATCATCGCTGGCGTGCCCATCCGCAAATTGGCCGATGGTGTGGCCCACGCTTCGGTGGTGCGGGCTATGCCCAACACCCCGGCGCAAATCGGGCAGGGCATTACTGTCTGGACGGCCACGCCGGAGGTGAGCGACCTGCACAAGCAGCAGGCGCAGGCCATCCTCGGCTCGTTTGGGCAGGAAATTTTTGTAGACGACGAGCGTTACCTGGACATGGCGACGGCGCTCAGCGGCTCTGGGCCGGGCTACGTCTTCATGATGATGGAGGCGATGATTGACGCCGGGGTCCACATGGGCTTTTCGCGCCGCATCGCCACCGATCTGGTGACGCAGACGATGTTGGGGTCGGTGGAATTTGCCCGCCGCTCCAACAAACACGTCGCCGAACTGCGCAATCAGGTCACGTCGCCCGGTGGCACAACGGCCGAAGCGTTGTATCACATGGAAAAGGGCGGCCTGCGTACCGTCATCTCGCGCGGCATCTGGGCCGCCTACGAGCGCTCCATCGCTCTGGGCCGCGGCGAAGAAGCCAAAGGCCCGCAGTGAGTATTTCGGATTTTGGATTTCGGATTTCGGAGGGACGCGGCAAATCCGCAATCCGCAA
>CALFEW010000514.1 GCA_937958365.1 uncultured Chloroflexota bacterium
CCGCGTAGATGGTAGGAAAGGCTGTCCCAACTGGTGGGCGGCAGCAGCGCGACGGTGAAAGCCAGGCCCACAACCACCACGAGATAGAGGGTGATGAGGGGTGACGGCCGTTTGGGCAGCCGGATCGTCCGCAAAAATGGCAGCAGCACGGGCAGCCCGACCAGCGCCAGCAGGATGGACAGGCCGAAGAGAAACGGCCGTGTCAACCAACCAGCCAACCCAACACCCAACACCAACAACCCCAACGCGCCCAGGCCCAGGCCCAGGCTAAACAGCGCGGTTTCGGCGAAACGGCCGTCGGCCGGACCCAGCCAGCGCCACAGCCATAAACCCAAACCCCAAGCGATGAGGATGATGTAAACGGCCGTGACCACATCCAGCAAACTGCGCCACAGCGCTTCGCCGGAAAAGGACCAGCCCGCCAACGACCGGCCGATCGCGTTCAGCGTTGCTGCGTCCAGTGGTTTCTGTGCCACGTAATAGGCGCCCAGGCTAAAAAATATCCAGGCAATGAACAGGCCGAATGCACCCCAAATCCAGAACGGCCGTGCCGATTCATCTTGTCCCATCAAATCTCCATGATGTCCTGAGCGGTTTGGTTGTAAACCACACCAGCCATACGCCGCGTCACGGCCAGAAACGCCAGCAAAGCCAACACCAAAATTTGTGGATAATGGAACCAATAAGCCGCGTACCACTGGCTGGTGGTAAGACCCATCACTTGAAACAGGCCGACTAACAGACCGCCCATCACCAGGGACAGCGCAAAAACGGCGATAAGCTGCCTGAGTGCGAATTTTTCCAGCCGTATCATTGGCCCGGCTCCGTAGAATTGGGTTCAGCAAATCGGCCGCGCAGCAGCCACAAAGGTACAAACATCAATACCAGACACACAACCAACCACAGCAGTAAATTGGCCGTAGACAGCAGTCCATAGGCTCGATTCACCAGCAGAAAGGAGTAGTCTCGCAGCAGAATCGCCCGAAATTGCCCCAGAATGGGGGATGCCACCCAATTGAAGAGCGTTTCCTGATAGGTGTAACCGGATGTTTGCAGGTATGTCCCGGCTTCGCTCGCCATACCGATAAATTGAATGAAGAAAGCAGGAACGGCCGTGACCACCACCGGCCACTTCGGCCAACTGCCATCCAGCCAGGGCAGCAGCCCTACCATCAACAGGGCGTGGGTAGACACCAAAAAACGTGGTCCCCAGACCACGCCTCCCTCCCAGGCCCACCAGGACGCATAGAAGGCTATCTGCCCGGCCACCAGACTGGCGATCAGCAACATTTCAGCGCGCCAGCCGCGCCGCCATAAGCCCCACAACCCCACGGCCGCCAAAACAGCCAGCGGCGAATAAAAGACAAGCCCTCGCCCCGGACTTAACAATAGCCCGTAAAGACCCGTTAGAAAGGGCGTCGTCCAACCTTCGTTGGCGTAGCCAAATTGCCAAAAGCTGCCGGTGCGCACGACGTTCATGCCGATATAGGCCACCAGCGCCCCCTAGATGCGGACGCCCAGCAGCAGCAAGGCCAGCGCCCATTGGCGGACGTTG
>CALFEW010000515.1 GCA_937958365.1 uncultured Chloroflexota bacterium
GGCGGCTTCCGGCTGGGGGACGTGGATGGTAGCCGCCAGCGTCGGTTCGGTCAGACGATTGGCGCGGAACAGTTCGTCGTCGTCGGCGCGCGCCCCCAAAATGGCGACAAACAGGGGCAGGTTGATGGCCTGCGCCTGCTGCGTCAGGTCGTCGAAGGCCAACTGGCCCTGGATTTGCCCGGCGTCGGTGAGCAGGAGGATGGCCTGGTAACGGCCGTCCTCCACCTGCCCGGCCGCCTGATCCATCGCCTGGCGCATCATGGCGTTAAGCGGCGTCGGGCTGACGGCGAACGGCCCCGCAGCCTGGATGGCCGCCGCCACGGCCGTTGGGTCGGTTTCGTTGGCGATGAGGAAACGGCCGTTCTCCCCCGTCTCGTCCGGCAGCACAATCGTCACCCGATCCAGGCCGGTTGGGTCCATAAATTCCGTGGCAAAACGGCTGATGGTCGCCTGAACCTTTTGCCAGCGGGTTTGCCCGCTGTCGTCGTCCACTTCCGACATCGTGGCGTTGGCGTCCACGACAAACGTGACGTCTACGCCAACGGGCGCGTGGGTGGGTTCATAAGCCACCGGGATGCCGTTTTCGCGCAGGCTCAGGCCGGTCAGGTCGGGCAGCGGGCCGCCGGGTGGCGCGATGGTGATGACGTTGAGCGTCACCTGGGGGAATTGGCTGTCGTCTACGGCCGTGATGCGAATGCTGGCCGTCGGCGTCGTTTGGGCCAAAACGGCCGTGTGTGCCACGGCCGTCAGCGCCCCGAATAAAGCCACAAACAGCACCGTCCAGGCGGTAAGTTTTATCGGTTTGGTCAGGCTGGTTCTTGCGTTGCGGTAGTCGGTCATACGTTTAGCGGCGAAATATGTTTGATTATGTTTACTTTCTGCCCCTGGTTTGATATTATATCAGGCAACTACCGAAGATTATGAATCCGTA
The DNA here is from genome assembly GCA_937958365.1 of uncultured Chloroflexota bacterium. GTDB lineage: Bacteria > Chloroflexota > Anaerolineae > Promineifilales > Promineifilaceae > Leptovillus. The sequence goes on from CALFEW010000515.1 coordinate 932, forward strand.
CAAGAGTCTGGCAAGTATTTAAAATCCTCTCCGATACGCAGCGTGGTCACGCAGCGTGATTATGGAAACACGCTACTGCCCGTAACCCGAATTCCGTGTACCGCATTCCATGGGTGTTTACCAGAGGTAGCGTCCTACGGAATACCGAATACGGATTACCGAATACGGTTACTACGTTGCCCGGAATAGCCCAAGAGGTAGCAATTATGCACCAAACGAAACAGGAACGGCCGTTTTTACTCCTCTTCCTCATCCTACTCGTCGTGTGTCTGCCCGCAAGCGGTATCCTGGCGCAAGAGACAACACCCGCGTCACCCCACCTGCACATCACCGCTACCGACACCACCAGCCCACCCAGCATCGAACTGCAAGCTTACGGCATCAACAGCGATGGTTCGGCCTTGCCTTTGTCGGCCAATACGGTCCTCATTGCCCACGATGGTCAGGCAGTCACGCCCGAAGTGGCCGGAGCCAATGCGGTAGGAACCCTTACCGTCTTCCTGATTGACATTCCGCCCGGCGTCGGCGATCAGCTTCCGGCCATTCAGGACGCCATCCTGCAATTTGCCAGCGCCCCCACCATGCAAGAAGGAACCGACTACATTGCCGTCTACAAAGTGGGCGAATCGGAACCAACGCAGCTGCTGGCCCCCACCAACTTCCACAACAGCGTGCGTAACCTGTTTGCCAGCGAACTGACGCCGGAAACCGGCGCCACCGCCCTCATAGACAGCACCATGTCGCTGCTAGACCAGATTGACAGCCTGAAACCAGACCCGGCGATGGCCGCCTCTCTGGTGGTGATGTCTGATGGCACGGACGCCGTCAGCACGCAATATGCGGACGTAGACGTGTCCCCTCGCGCCGCCAGCCTGGGCATCCCTGTGCATACCATCTGGCTGACCAACATCGAACTGCCGCCGGTAGGCCAGGAGATTGGGCAAAATTATCTCAGCAGCATCTCGGCCGGTTCGCGGGGGATGGCCGTGCGCATGGAAAATTCGGGCGAACTGCCGACCATCTGGCAGCGTATTGCCAGCTTCCGCGACCAGACGCGGCTGCGCTACACAGCGCCAAGCCTGGGCGGCTCGGCGCAGGTTGTCCTGAGTCTGGCCGACAATCCGGAGGTGCGCGCCGAAACGACGGTGGAAGTCTCCAGCAGCGTGCCGAGCATTGTCATCAACTTGCCGCCGGAAAGCCGCCTGTTGACCCTGCCCAACCTGGATGAGCCGGTGACGCTGCGGTTTACAACGGCCGTTTCCTGGCTGGATGGCGTCGAACGCAGCGTCGAAGCCGCGCAGCTCATTGTCAACAGCACCGTCATTCAAGACATCCCCGTTGCCGACCTGCCCGCGTTCGAGGCCGAAATCAACAACCTGGTTTATGGCGATAACACCGTCCAGGTAGCCATGCTAGACGAGCAAGGCATTCCGGTCACCAGCCCGCCCATCGTGCTAACTGTGCAAGAAGGCAGCCGCGAGATTCCCGAAGAATTAGACGCCGGTGGTGGATTGGGCAGCATTTTCAGGACGCTGCTCATCCTCATCCTCGTGGTCGCCATCGTTGGCGGGCTGATTTATCTGGCGCGCCGCCAGGGGTGGCTAAACCGGCTGGCGCTGCCCGCGCGCGCCCCACGCGCCCCGCACTCCCGCGACCGCCGCGATAAACCGGTGGCCGCTTCCTACGACGAACCGGTGAGCGATCCTGCCGCTGAACCCGTCATCACCTCCACCGAACCCATCGCTTACCTGGAAATCCTGGAATCGGTGACGCGGATGCCGGATTATCTGGCCTTAAGCACGAACTTGATCAAACTCGGCCGCTCACCGGCGCAGGCAGACATTGCCTTTGAAAACGACATCACGGTCTCCCGGCTGCACGCCAGCCTGCACCTGGAAGGCGCTCATTTCCGCATCTTCGACGAACGCTCCACCAGCGGCACCTGGGTGAACGAACAGCAAGTGCCGGAATACGGCATTCAACTCATGGAAGGCGACGAAATTCACCTGGGCGCCGTCCACCTGCGTTACCGCGAGGCATAATTCCATGGACCCGATTATTGCTGGCATTCCCAACCGTTTTCTGATTATAGCCGGACTGCTGCTGCTCATTTGGGGACTGCGGCTGGTAGATGGGTTGGTGATGGGGAACCGATTAAACGGCCGTTTCG
>CALFEW010000516.1 GCA_937958365.1 uncultured Chloroflexota bacterium
TGACATGCCCCTCCGCTCTTTTTGGGGTGAATGATGGACACAAAATTTATTTTTTTTACCGGTGGTGTGGTTAGCTCTGTAGGCAAAGGCGTCACTGCTGCCGCCCTGGGCCGTTTGCTGAAAGCTCGCGGCCTGAAGGTGGCCGTGCAAAAGTTGGACCCGTACATCAACGTGGATCCGGGCACGATGTCACCGTACCAGCATGGCGAGGTGTTTGTCACCGATGATGGCGCAGAAACAGACCTGGATTTGGGCCACTACGAGCGATTTATTGACATCAACCTCAATCAGGTATCCAATGTCACCACCGGGCGGGTCTACGCCGAAGTAATCGCCCGCGAACGGCGCGGCGACTACCTGGGCGGCACGATTCAGGTCATCCCGCACATCACCAATGAGATCAAACGCTGCATCTTCCTGGTGGCCGAAAAAAGCCAGGCAGACGTGGTACTGGTGGAAGTCGGCGGCACGGTGGGCGACATTGAAAGCCTGCCTTTTATGGAAGCGCTGCGCCAGATGCGTTCCGACGTGGGGCGGAAAAATACGTTGTACGTCCACGTCACGTTTTTGCCTTACATTGGGGCCAGCCATGAATTGAAGACGAAACCCACGCAGCACAGTGTGCGCGAGCTGCGTAGCATCGGCATTCAGCCAGATATGATCATTGCCCGCGCCGACCACCCGATTCCAGACGAACACATTCGCAAAATTGCCCTGTTTTGCGACGTGCCCAAAAAGGCGGTGATTCCGGCCGTTACCAGCGACATCCTTTACGCCATCCCGCTCAAATTGAAGGCCACCAACATGGACAATTACGTCGTGGAACGGCTGAAAATAAGGGAGACAGACGAACCAGACCTGAGCGAATGGGCGGCGCTGATTGATGAAATTCGCGGCCCTAAACCCACCATTCGCGTGGGCATTGTGGGTAAGTACGTGGAACTGCACGACGCTTATATGAGTGTGCGCGAGGCGCTTTACCATGCGGGCATTCCCAATAACCGGCAGGTGGAAATCGAGTGGATACATTCCGGCGACCTGGAAAAAGGCAAGGGCTGGGAATTGTTTGATGGGTTAGACGGCATCATCGTGCCCGGCGGTTTTGGCGAGCGGGGAATTGAGGGCAAAATTGCCACAGCGCGGTGGGCCAGAGAAAACAAGGTTCCTTATCTGGGCTTGTGTCTGGGAATGCAGGTGATGTGCATTGAATTTGCCCGCACGGTTCTGGGCAGCGATGAACCAAACAGCACGGAGTTTGATTCGCAAACCGAGCATCCGGTCATCAGTTTGATGCCGGATCAACATCATCTCAGCGACATGGGCGGAACCATGCGCCTGGGGTCTTATCCCTGCCAGTTGGTGGAAGGGACCCAGGCGGCCATCGCTTATGGCGAGCCGTTAATTCAGGAGCGGCATCGCCACCGGTGGGAGTTTAACAACAGCTATCGTGAACTGCTGCAAGAAGCGGGCATGGTGTTTAGTGGGCTGTCGCCTGACGGCCGTCTCGTAGAAATCGCCGAACTGCATGACCATCCGTTTATGCTGGGCAGCCAGTTCCACCCGGAATTCAAAAGCCGGCCCAATCGGCCACACCCGCTGTTTAGAAGCTTTATAGAAGCGGCCGTGCGCCGGCAAGAAGCGCGCCAGATGGTTGGCGATAATGGCCTTGCGCCCGTGATTGAGGAGATTCCGGCAGCAATGGGGTAGCACCCGTATTCCGAAGTCCAGATACCATATTCCGATGGCCTTCGCCAGAGGTAGTACCCTACGGAATACGGAATACGGATTACCGAATACGAATACCAAAACCGGGCTGAAGATGAGCACGTACACCTTACGCCAGGCCACCGAGGCAGATTGCGAGTTCCTGTATCAGCTTCACAAAGCGGCGATGCAAGAATATGTGGCGGCGACGTGGGGCTGGCAGGAGGAATGGCAGCGGGAATACTTCGACAAAAAGTGGGACCCGCGCCAACGCCAGGTGATTCAGGTAAACGGCCGTGACGCCGGCGTCCTGGTGGTGGAAAACCGCCAGGACGAGTATTACCTGGGGTTGATTGAACTGCTGCCGGAATTTCAGGGAAAAGGCGTGGGCACGGCCGTTCTCGCCGATTTTCTCCACACAGCCCAGCTACTTGGGCTGCCCGCCACCCTGCACGTGCTAAAAACAAACGGCCGTGCCCGCCAGTTTTACGAACGCCTCGGTTTTGCCATTGCCGCCGACGAAGAAATCCGCTACAAAATGCAACGAGTAACGGATAGCGAGTAGCAGGTCATCCCACAACCAATCCGCACTCCGAAATCCCAAATCCGAAATTCCCACGGAGGTCCCATGCAGTTCAAAACGATTATCGAACCCTTTCGCATCAAGGCGGTGGAACCCATTCGCCATACCACGCGCGCAGAGCGAGAAGCCGCCCTGCGCCAAGCCGGTTACAACCTCTTTCTGCTCAAAGCCGAAGATGTGCTGATTGACCTGCTGACCGATTCCGGCACGGGCGCGATGTCTTCGGGCCAGTGGGCGGGCATGATGCTGGGCGATGAGAGTTATGCCGGAGCCAAGTCGTTTTATAAGTTTGAAACGGCCGTGCGCCACATCACCGGCTTCAAACACGTCATCCCCACCCACCAGGGCCGCGCCGCCGAACGCATCCTGTTCGGCTCCACGCTCAAGCCGGGCGACATCGTGCCCAACAACACCCACTTCGACACCACCCGCGCCAACACCGAATACCGCGGCGCGGTCGCCCTGGACATCCCCATCCCCGAAGGGCGCAACCCGCAAATCATTCTGCCTTTTAAGGGCAACATAGACCTGGGTAAACTGGAGCAAACCCTCAGCGAAAACCCCGGCAAAGTACCGCTGGCGATGATCACCGTCACCAACAATTCGGGCGGCGGGCAGCCCGTCAGCATGGCCAACATCCGCGCCGCCAGCGAGATTTGCCATCGTCACGGCGTGCCTTTTTTCCTCGACGCCTGCCGCTTCGCCGAAAACGCCTACTTCATCAAGCTGCGCGAGGAAGGCTACGCCGATAAAACGCCGCTGGAAATCGCCCAGGAGATGTTTAGCTACGCCGATGGGGCCACGATGAGCGCCAAAAAGGATGGCATGGCCAATATCGGCGGCTTCCTGGCCCTCAACGATGATGCCCTGGCCCAAGAGTGTAAAAATCTACTCATCCTCACCGAAGGCTTCCCCACCTACGGCGGCCTGGCCGGATATGATCTGGAAGCCATCGCCGTGGGGTTGGAGGAAGTGCTGCACGAGGATTATTTGCAGTATCGCCTGCGCTCTGTGGCCTACCTGGGCGATATTCTCACGGCCGCTGGCGTGCCCATTATGCAGCCGCCGGGCGGCCACGCCATCTACATAGACGCCAAAGCGATGCTGCCGCACATCCCGCAGAGCGAATATCCGGCCTGGGCGCTGTCGCTGGCGCTGTATCTGGAGGGCGGGATTCGCTCCGTGGAGATTGGGTCGGTGATGTTTGGGCAGCAGCCAGACGGCCGTGAGCAACCCGCCGCCATGGAACTGGTACGCCTGGCCTTCCCGCGCCGCGTCTACACCCAAAGCCACGTAGACTACCTGGCCGAAGTGATTTTGTACGTCAACACGCTCAAAGAGCAGATTCGCGGCGTGCGCATCGTGGCATCGCCGCCGGTGCTGCGCCACTTCTCCGCCCGGCTTGCCCCGGCCCACGACGCCCTCTTCGCCACGTAATTCCGATAGGGGCGAACCGGTGGTTCGCCCTACACAAAAGGTACCAAGCCTTGACCACACTCTCCGACCATCACGTCCAGGAACTGGTGCAATTGGCCCGCCGCCGCTATGAAGGCTGGGACAATTTTGATCACCCGCTATTTGCCGCTGAAGAGCTGGCGTACAAGCGCACGGCCGTTGCCCACGCCGCCGATCTCCTCAACCAGACCGAATGTGACCGACTGCTGGCCGCCAACGACCACGACACTTTTCTGGAGCGCCTGGACAGGCTGTGCCGCGACACCAATTTGCTCTGGCGGCGCGTGCCTTCGGCGGGCGATACGGCCGTTCTCCACCACCCCGCCCTGGATAAAGCCACCTTCTGCACCCACGTCCGCAACCTGCTCCACGCCGACCGACCCAGCCCGGAGCGGCTGCAATCGTTCAGCGACTATCTAACCGCCCACGACCTGCCCAACAAATGGCCGCTGCCCACCTACCTGCTGTTCCTCTGCCATCCCCAAACCGAATTGTTCGTCCGGCCGCAGGCGGCGGCCTGGTTCCTGAAGTTTGTGGGGCAGCCGCTGCCGGTGTCCGGCGCGCCGGATGGGGCCACCTACCAAACCATCCAAAAACATGCGCAAACATTGCTGGAAGCGTTACGGCCGTTCCACGCCCAAGACATGGTAGACGTGCAAAGCCTGCTCTGGGTCGGCTTCCGTGAGAGCCAGGAAACCGTAGGCAAACTAGACCCCAAAGCTCAAATCGCCCTGGCCATCCCG